>CAZZAX010000002.1:0-119755 GCA_964653075.1 uncultured Pirellulales bacterium | reverse complement strand
AGGTGTACGGCAAAAACGAAAATGAGGCTTTCGTTGAAAATGACAAGTAAAAAATACAGAGGTATGAAAAGTAACAAGATGAAATGCTGCCCTGAAAAAAGATATATAAATAAGACTTAAAATTATGAATAAAATATTCGTTATTATTGGTTTGGCATTTCTTGTTGCCGGTACAGCCATGCTTCGATGGATTTATGTCGAGAAAAAGAAGGAGCAACAAAGGATTGCTAAATATGAGTCTAAGTCTGATTCAGGAGCTGCTGAGTTTATCGAACAGTTCAGGAAGGAAGGATACGACAAAAGCAAATTTGAATCTCAGCAGCACGACAGACTACAGGCTGATTTGGACGAATTGGCATCCGGAGAAAAAATTGTTTCTTTAGATGCAGATATTCTCTACGGTGAAGGTTGGCAGGATGAGCTAAATAAGTATAAAAAGAGAAAAGAATTTAGCGAGTTTGTTCTTACAGGTTCTATTGTATGTATATCCATGGGAGGGACAATATTTTCCTTGTATTTATTAATATGGTTCATCAAGGTATTTATGAAGGCTTTATCCGGTTTGAAAAAGCATTTGCCGAATGCTGCTAACAAGCAGCCAAAGGACAATATCGACGAGCCGGATGAGACATATATAGAGAAGGATTTGATAGAAGAACAGGAGCATGAACAACCACCGAACCATCAGCAAAGCCATCTTAAGAAACAAACAAAAGCTCCGTGGAGTTTCAGTAAGAGTGAGTCAAAACATGATAAGAATGAAGAGACTCTTTTGACGAAGCAGCAATCCGGCACTAATAACACAGACCGCAAGCATACAAAAAAGCATATGGATATCAATGCGTCTGACAATGCTGGAAAAATTGCCGTTTTGCTTTCCGACGAGGAATCCGCCGATTCTTTAGCACAACTTGAAGATTCGTTAAAAGCACAAACTGAACAGTTGGAAGAACGGACTGCCGAGAGTGTTGAAAAGGCAATAATGGAACATTCGAAACCGCTCGATAGCACTCTTAAAGATCTTGCTCAGCAGGTCTCAGCTATTCGTGAATACGCTTCATGCCAGCAGGAGAGGGTGGAAAAACTTCAGGATGGGTATGACTGGAACATCATAAAAACATTTTGTCTGCGAATCATTCGCTGCATTGACAATCTGGAAAACCGCATTTGTCGGCTCTCCAGCAAAGGAATAAAAACCGAACACCTTGAGGACATAAGAGATGAACTGGTATTTGCTCTGGAGTCAAGTGGTATTGAGCAATATCAGCCTGAGATAAACAGCGATTATCGCGGCCAGGAAAAGTACGCTGAGGCCGTTAAAGAAAAGCAACATTGTGACAACTCGAAACAAAAAGGCAAAATCGCAAAAGTTATCAGGCCTGGTTATCAATATTTTATCAACGAGGAGAATATAAAAATAGTACGTACAGCTCAGGTTAAGCTCTTTGGTTAGGTTTAATAAAAGAGATTTAATAATAAGTGAAAACTTAGAGCTCAAAAAAATAAGGGGTATAAAATGGCTAACATAGTAGGTATAGATCTGGGAACAACTTTCTCAGCGTTAGCAACTCTCAATTCTATCGGTAAGCCCGAAATAGTCCCGAATGCCGATGGTGAAAGGCTTACGCCGTCTGCTATTTTCTTCGATGAAGAAAACTCCGATATAATCCGGGTGGGAATCGAAGCTATTAATTCAAGGCGATTAAACGCTGAAAGGTCCGTTCGATGGGTAAAGCGAAATATGGGTGACCCGAAGTATCACAAGCGTATTGACGAGAAGGACTGGACACCTGTGGAATTGTCCTCACTGATTCTGAAAAAGCTTAAGCAGGATTGCTCGGTCGGGGACGATAAAATCCACGATGTAGTTATATCTGTTCCGGCCCACTTTGACGAAGTACGCAGGAAAGCGACTATGGACTCAGGGACCATGGCCGGGCTGAATGTGATTGGAATTGTCAATGAGCCTGTGGCTGCCGCTTTGTATTATGCGACTACCCGGGAGGTTTCCGGAAAGGTTCTGGTATATGACCTCGGCGGAGGAACCTTCGATGTAACAATAATGGATGTCAATGGCCATCAAATGGATATCATTTGTTCACAGGGTGACCATGCCCTTGGTGGTGTTGACTTTGACCAGAAAATATTAGAATTGCTGGAGCAGAGCTATAGGGAAAAATTTAACAGCGAGTTGATTAGTTCTGAAGAAGACAGGGCAAAATATGAAGATGAAGCCGAAGATATTAAAAAAACGTTGTCAAGACGTCCGGTTGCAAAGAAGCTGCTTTACGGTCCGGCCGGCAGTATGAAAGTTCAAATTACACGTGAGATATTTGAAGAGGCTATTGCTTCGTTGATGTCTCGCACGGATATTCTGGTCGAAGTGGCACTTGAGGAAGCTAAGCTTAAACCTGCCCAAATTGATAAGGTGTTGCTGGTAGGCGGCAGCACACGAATACCATTAGTCCAGCAGCGTCTGGAGAAAATGTTTGGGTCAGCTCCAGAAACTGCTGTGAATGTAGATGAATGCGTTGCGCTTGGAGCCGCTTTACACGCCGGATTGACAATGCTCAGAGAAAAATCTGATGTCCTGCCGACTGGTGTTTCTAATGGATTAAAAGACATTAACCTCACTGATGTTTGTAACCACAGTTATGGCACAATATGCGCTCCTATTGACGAAAAGACAGGTAAACGGGTAATCGAGAATCGAATCATTTTGAAGAAAAACACTCCTTTGCCCTGTGAGAGCTCTCAAATGTTCTATACTCTTTCCGAGGGGCAAACAGACCTTGAGGTAACAATAACCCAGGGGGAAGATACTGCTGTCGAGTATGTAAATAAGATTGCAACGAATAAATTTAAGCTTCCTCCGAATAGACCTGCCGACCGACCTATTAAGGTTACTTACGGCTATGATGTCAACCAGAGGATGCACTGCAGGTTCGAAGATGTTGAATCAGGCAAAGCACTTGAAGTAGATTTATGCCTGGATAAGAAAGGTAAAATGTCTGAGAGCGGTGCAAAAGGAAAAAATAAAAAATTAAAGTCTTTCAAAGTCGAGTAGATAGATGGGCAAAATTCTGACACCAATTTTAGTCGGGGTAGCAGCATCTGCTTTATTGATTATGTTAAGTTTAATTAATCGTACAGGATTTAGTGAATTAATAAACCGATTAAAGTCGGGTGATTTCATTAGTCACTTCAGTTTCTCGGATTTGATTAATCGCTTCAAGGTGGCGGTTTCACCGAAAAAAAAACCAAAACCATCTATCGAGTTTTCCCCTGAGCTTGATTTGACCGTTCTTAATTGTCGTGTTACACTGTCGAAATACCAGGACGGCGAAGGCGTTTCTGATGCTTTTAACGTTGAAATCTGCGGCTCAATCCATGCTCCCCGTGACGTACAGTCGGCGACTTTGAAAATTTCAGTTATGGATACCACTGACCCGGAGCCTAACACAAACCCGGTACGTGCCCTGGTAAAACAATGGCAAGTGCCGGATTCGTCTGTTTTTTGTTACAAGGCCGGACTTGGCAAACTCCCGAACCAGGTCACTACGATACCGGATTGGACCTCCATCGCCCTGTTGCGTCTTGACTGGCTGGAACTTCCCCGCAGAGGAAACAGAGAGTTGAAGTTTGTTACATCAATATTTCCTGCCGAAGGCGGTGAACGGCTTGCTTGTGCTCGCTGTTATTTTACGTATCGCAATCGTGATTTTGGCTATCTTGATGTGAAGGAAAATATCCAACGCTCGAAAACACTTGCCGTTGCACTGGCGTTTGCAGTAAGTGCGGCAGATAATAAATTGTATGACTGTGAAATTGATCTTATTAGAGACTGGACATCAGAAAATATTGACCTGTCTGAGGCGTCAAGCAAAGAACGGCGTAAACTTGAAAAAGCATTGAATGAAACCATTGCGTTTTTCCGCGACGGAAATAAACTGAACAATTTTGATATTTGTCGAGAGATTGTTGAAATTGCACCACTTCCGGACCGCTATGACATTATGAATCTGTGCTTGTATGTGGCACAGGCTAACAGCACCGTTACTACAGAAGAATTGAACCTTTTGAAAGACTTCGCAAGCTGGCTCGAGATTGATGCTGATAAGTTCAGAGAAATGGTTCAGAAAGTACTTCCAATAGATATGCATGAAGTAAAGGACGTCGAAACCATCCTTGGCGTTACTTCAGAGATGAATAAAGAAAAAGCCCGCCGGCATTTGAATAAAGAGTATAGTAAATGGAGTGCGAGGGTAACAAATTCCGATCCCGAAATTCAAAGCCAGGCCGACCAGATGCTAAAGCTGATTGCTGAGGCAAGAAGCCAATACATTGGCTGAGAGCCCCAGAGATAATGTTTGTATTTAACATCTTCGAAAGACACTTCAAATTAGATATCACACCTAATTAAAGGCTCAATAAACGGCATAACAAGTAACATGTTGCAGGTAAGATATTTAAGAACATCTCATTGATGGAATGCGTCTAACATGTTCTGAAGGTCTTGCCAGAGTTCAATTAATAAGTTATTATTGACGTTGTTTTGATATATGATGAGATAATGAATCAGTAAAGAATTGCTATGAGAGTTAAGATTAAGGTAATCCTGGTGCTTGTTGTTATAATCGGAGCGTGCTTGATTCTTACGGCGCTGATAATCGGCCGAAAGGGACATAGCGACGAGGAAACAGTATCTGAGTTCATACAGCCGGAAATAGCAGTTGACAGCCAGGACAGTTGGCCTATGTTTCGAGGTGGTCAGCAGCTCTTGGGCAGGGCGTCAGGGTCTTTGCCCGATTCGCTGAAGTTTGCCTGGAAGTTCAAAACTTCTGACCTTATCAAATCATCACCGGCAATCGATGACCATCTTGTTTTTATTGGCTCATCTGACGCAAATATTTATGCAATTGATTTAAAAAGCGGCAGCCAGGTATGGTCATACAAGACCGGCGATGCCGTCGAAGCAGCACCTTGTGTGATTGATGGTTCGGTTTTTGTGGGGTCATCGGATGAGTTTTTGTATGCGCTTGATGCTGAAAGTGGTTCACTCAAGTGGAAATACAAGACTGACGGGCAGATTCTCGGGGCCGCTAATTGGGTGCGCTCACCTGACGGCAGGATGCTATGGATTCTTATAGGTAGTTACGATGGTATATTACATTGTGTGGATTCGGCAACCGGAAAAGCCGTGTGGACCTATGAAACGGACAATTATATAAATGGCTCACCTGCAGTTGATGACAAAAAGACCGTTTTCGGAGGCTGTGATGCTTTGATTCACGTTGTGTCCCTGACAGACGGCAGCGAAATAATGCAGTTCGATGCCGACTCATATATCGCAGCTTCCGCAGCTTTTTTGGAAGGACAGGTTTATGTAGGCAATTACGATAATGTGCTTATCAAGGCCGATATTGCCACCGGCAAAATTGTATGGAAATATGCGGATTCGGATTCCCCGTTCTTTTCTTCACCTGCAATCGGTAAAGACGTAGTCGTATTTGGAGGACGGGATAAGAGCGTCCATTGTGTGAGTCGTAATAACGGCAAGGTAATCTGGACATTCAAAACGCTGGGCGAAGTTGACAGTTCACCGGTTATTTGCGGTGACAAGGTGATTGTCGGCTCTGAAGACGGCCGGCTTTATCTATTAAGGCTTTCCGACGGAGAACAAGTATGGTCGTATGACATAGGTCAGCCTGTAACTTCTTCTCCGGCTGTAGCCAATCAAATGGTTGTGGTCGGCAGTGACGATGGTTATGTGTATGCGTTTAGTTCTCAACGATAAAAATTGAGCAAAAGTTTATGAATATTGTCCACATAACTCCAAGCGCGGGAGACAGCTTTTATTGTGAGAACTGTTTGCGTGATGCTGCTTTGATTAAAGCAATGATGAAAGCGGGTCATGATGTTCTCTCGGTCCCTCTTTACCTGCCGTTGCCGGATGATGTAAGCGACTCGGTCGTTAAAACCCCCGTTTTTTTTGGCGGTATTAATGTTTATCTTCAGCAAAAATCGTCTTTTTTCCAGAAAACTCCTCGCTGGTTTGACAAAATGCTGGATTCGCCCGGATTGTTGAGATGGGTTGGCCGATGGGCCGGAATGACAAGCGCAGAGGATTTAGGACAAACAACGACGTCGATGCTGCGTGGTGAGCAGGGAAGACAGATAAAAGAACTGGACAGACTCGTCGAATGGCTTTATGCGCAGGATACGAAGCCTGATGTTGTGTGTCTTTCCAATGTTATGCTGGTTGGACTTGCAAGACGCATTAAGCAAACACTTGATGTGCCGGTATTTTGTATGCTACAGGATGAGGACGGTTTTTTGGATGGATTACAGTCACCATATTCGGATCAAGCCTGGCAGATACTTGCCGAGCGGGCAGGTGACGTGGACGCATTTATAGCAGTCAGTAAATACTATGCAGATGTTATGCAGCAAAGACTGGGAGTTGCCTCGGAACGGATTTATGTGGTTTATATGGGTATTTCATTAGATGGATATGACTCAGGACATACAGAACCTGGGGCGCCGACCATCGGTTATCTCTCACGTATGTGTTCCGACAAGGGTCTGGATACACTGGTTGAGGCTTTTGTGCAATTAAAGAAAAACGAGAAATTAAAAAATGCAATGTTGCGGATAACCGGCGGTAAGATGAGCGATGACGGAAAATTCTTAAACAAGATTCGACATCGATTGGACTCCTGTGGTCTGATTGGGGAAGTGGAATTTCTTTCTGAATTTGACAGTTTAAACAAGTCCGCTTTTTTACGGACACTTTCGGTATTGTCTGTTCCGGAAAAGCAGCCTGTTGCGTATGGATTGTATGTGCTTGAAGCTCTTGCGGCCGGCGTGCCGGTAGTAGAGCCTTCAAGCGGTGTTTTTCCTGAATTAATAGACATGACTGGTGGTGGAGTGCTGTTTGAACCTAATAACACTGCGGCTTTGGCTGCTGCAATAGAGAATTTACTGATTGAGCCTGATTACGCCCGGAAGCTTGGAAAACAGGGCAGAGATGCAGTCTTCGAAAAATTTAATATCGAGCAAACTGCTAAAGAAATAGTGCGTATATATGAACAAATAGCAAAATAGTGTGCGTTAGGAATATTATGCTCGAGCTTATTAATGTAACAAAAAGCTATCAGTCGCCGGGGAATAAGAATGGCGTCTGTGTTTTGCAAAATATTACACTCAAAGTAACAAAGGGACAGTCCCTCGTAATAATCGGTCCCTCGGGCAGCGGCAAAAGCACATTGCTTAATATTATTGGCACCCTCGACCGGCCAACTTCTGGAAAGGTAATATTTGATGGTAAAGACCTTGCGGATTTGAATGAGTCTGAGCTTGCAAAGGTCCGCAACCGTAAAATAGGTTTTGTTTTTCAGTTACATCATCTTTTACCACAGTGCACGGTACTCGAAAACGTTTTAGTGCCGATGCTTGCCGACAAAATCAATCTGTCAAAAAAAGAGACTCATGAAAGAGCGAAGGATCTTCTGAACCGTGTGGGCCTTAAGGATTACCTGTTATATATGCCGGGCCAGCTTTCGGGCGGCCAGCGCCAGCGTGTAGCTGTTGTCAGGGCTTTGATTAACAGCCCCAAGCTTTTGCTGGCTGACGAACCGACCGGCTCACTTGATAAGGACGCGTCTGAGAATATCGCCAAACTTCTTGTTGAGCTGAATCGCAGCGAAGAAGTTACATTGATTACCGTAACACACTCTCTCAGGCTTGCAGAGATAATAGGCAGCGTGATGGAACTAAGCGAAGGTGTCCTGAGAGAACGGAGTTGCCAATGAGTTTTTGGAAACTCGCTAAAAGAAGTCTGGTCTTTTATTGGCGGACAAATTTAGGCGTTCTGCTGGCCGTTATGGTGAGTGCTGTTGTTTTGACCGGTGCACTGGTGATTGGTGATTCGGTTCGTTATAGTCTTAAATTGATGGTTGAAGCTCGATTGGGCGCAACACAGTTGGCTCTGGTCCCTAAGAACAGATTCTTCAGAGCTGAGCTGGCTGGAGAAATTGCGAAAGAGCTCGATGCAATAGCGGCTCCTGTTTTGCAGTTAAGAGGATTGATTGCCAGCAGCGATGGCACAAAGCGGGCGAACAGGATTGAGGTGCTCGGCGTTGATAGCCGTTTTTTTAAAATAGGCGCGGCGAAAGATTCTCTGGGAGATAGGCCGGACCGGGCGATTGTTCTGAACAAACCCCTGGCAGCAAAACTTGGCGTCAATGTGGGAGATGAGGTTGTGCTGCGAATTGAAAAGCCTTCTCTTATGCCGCGAGATTTACCATTGACGCCGGATTCGGGTCTGTCTCTGGCATTTCGTTTGGTAGTAAAAGCAATTGCCTGTCAATCAGACTTTGGAAGTTTCAGCTTAAAAGTCAATCAAATTACATCATTGAATGCCTTTGTTCCTTTACTATGGTTACAGGAACAGCTTGGCCGCAACAACGAGGCAAATATGCTTTTACTTGCAGCTAATGCAAGTGACACCTTAACAACTGAAAAGGCGAATGAAGCCGTAAAAAAATACTGGCAGCTTGCTGATGCGGGTCTTGAGCTTCGCCGTTTAACGCATAAGGATATGCTTGAGATACGCAGCAGGCGGGTATTCATTGAAGAATCTATCACCTCCACTGCGATTAACACAGCAGATGGTTCCTTTGGTGTTTTGACTTATTTTGTGAATGAATTAAGTTCAGGTGACAGAAAAACTCCATATTCTATGGTGGCTGCTATGAGCCGGCTGACGGAATCTGGTGGTGTAATCCCTGAGGACATGAGGGACGATGAAATTCTCATCAATCAGTGGCTTGCCCGCGACCTCGATGTAAAAGAAGGGGATGAGGTTGTACTTACCTATTTTGTTCTCGGGCCGATGAGAGCTCTGCGGGAAGAACAAACTGTTTTTCGGATTAAGTCGATACTGTCAATGGACAACCCTCTTATGGATCCTGATTTGATGCCGGATTTTCCGGGACTGGCCGATGCAGAGAACTGTCGGGATTGGGACCCGGGAATACCGATTGACCTTGATAAGATACGAAAACAGGATGAGGATTATTGGCAGCAGTACCGGGGCACACCAAAGGCCTTTGTTACCCTCAGAGCCGGCCAAAAGATGTGGGCCAACAGGTATGGTAATTTGACGATGATACGTTACCCTGCAGCAGCAAAAGTGTCCTCCGAGTCTATAGCGAGCAGCTTCTTAAGCAATGTCATTCCCGCTTCGGTCGGACTTTTTTTTCAACCAGTACGTTCACGCGGCCTAAAAGCAGGGGACCAGGCAACCGACTTTGGCCAGCTATTTCTTGGTCTTAGTATGTTTCTTATCATAGCTGCTTTAATTTTAATGGGCCTTATTTTTGTATTTGGCATCGAAAGCCGGAGCGAACAGATTGGCATGTTAATGGCAGTAGGTTTTTCACCGAAGCAGGTTAGACGATTGTTATTTATTGAAGGAGATATATTAACAATACTCGGAGTGGTTATGGGTACTGCAGCAGGATTGATTTATACAAAAGTTATGATTTACGGGCTCGAAACCTTATGGCAGGCTGCGGTAAGCGGTTCAACGATACATTTTTATGCAAAACCTTCCACTTTGTTTCAGGGGGCATTGGGAGCGATTGCGGTTTCTCTGATTGCAATATGGTTGACTTTGCGCAAGCAGGTATCTCGGCCGGCCCGTGAGCTTCTTTCTGGAGTCTTGGAGGGGCAATTCTTCACTGATAAAGAGATTTTGAAGAGGCGGTTCGGATTATATGTGGCAGCGGCAGCAGCGACAGGAGCGATTTTGCTGCTTGGTCTGATGGGCAATGCTGACAGCGCCGCCGTTGCCGGTGTATTTTTCGGAGCCGGGGCTCTGCTTTTGGTTGCCGGACTTGGATTAACTCATGCCTTATTAAGAATTATTGCGAGCGGATGGAACAATGCAATGGCATCTCTGGCTGGTTTAGGATTGCGCAATACAACAAGGCGAAGCGGGCGAAGCTTAGCGGTTGTCGGTTTGCTTGCGTGTGGAATATTTCTGGTTGTTGCCGTAGGGGCTAATAGGCATAGTCCATTAGAAAAAGCTCATAAACGGGATTCAGGTACGGGAGGATTCACGCTGTTTGGTGAATCGTCAATAAGTATCCTCCATGATTTGAACAGCCGGTCCGGACGTCGGGCAATGTCTCTGGATGATAATGTAATGGAAGGTGTGCAGATAGTTCAGTTACGGATACATGAGGGGGATGATGCAAGCTGTCTTAATCTCAATCGTGCACAGATGCCGCAATTGCTGGCTTTGCAGCCGAATCGATTACAGGAACGAGGTTCTTTCGCTTTTGCCAGGGCAATCGAAAGTGACAACGGAAAAATAGATTGGGATTTACTTAATGAGAATCTCGGTGAAAATGTTGTTCCGGCTGTTGGTGACTATGCGACTGTGTACTGGGCGCTCGGTAAATCTGTTGGAGATGAGCTTGATTATATAGATGAAAAGGGTGGAAGATTTCGACTGCGCCTCGTAGGAATGTTGAAAAATTCTGTTTTGCAGGGAAGCTTGATTATTTCTGAAGATGAGTTTATTAAACGTTTCCCGTCGGAAGATGGATACAGGCTTTTTCTTATAGATGCTCCGCAGGGAAAAAATGAAGCAGTAGCTGATTTACTTTCTACAAGATTGCAAGACTATGGTCTGTCACTTACACCGACCATTCAGCGATTGGAAGAGTTCAACGCCGTTGAAAATACATATCTGTCTATATTTCAGTTATTGGGTGGCTTGGGATTGATTCTTGGCAGTTTTGGGCTCGGTTTGGTAGTGCTGCGCAACGTGCTTGACCGCCGGAGTGAGCTTGCAATGTTGCAGGCAGTGGGATTTGACAAAGCGGCACTTAAAAGAATGGTGTTTTACGAGCATGGAGGGCTTATGATAAGTGGTTTGGCCTGTGGAGTTGTTGCAGCGCTGGTAGCAGTAAGTCCTGCTCTGAAATCTCCTGGAGCCCAGATTCCGTATTTTTCACTGTTGTTGACAATTGCCGCCATAGCTGTCAGTGGATTAGTGTGGATACGGGTAGCGACGGCCTTTGCACTCACTGGCAAAATATTGGAGGCCTTGAGAAATGAATAAGTATTGTGGGCTCTAAGAGAGGAAAATATGAAGAAATCTACTGTCGAAAAGACACTGCCGATTGGATTAGCTATTCTTGGAGTAATATTATTGTATATATGGCTTAGTACCGATGCAGCGAAAGACATTAAGCAGCGCCTGCCGGGTGAGGATAAGAGGATTGCAACTCTTATAAAAGAAGACGAGCCTATCAAGATAACCGGCAGGTTGATGAAATACGATGGTGTTCCGGCCGAATTGCCCGGTGCCTGGCCTCGATTTAGAGGGCCGAACTTTGACGCAATAAGCAGTGACGAAAATATTACTCTTGCAAGATCATGGCCGGACAACGGACCCAAAGTCCTCTGGTCTGTTGATGTCGGAGAAGGTTACGCCGGAGCAGCAGTTCTGGCGGGGCGTGTATTTGTTTTGGATTATGACCAGGAAAACAAAGCAGATGCTGTTCGATGCTTGTCGTTAGATGATGGCAAAGAAATATGGCGATATTCTTACGACGTCAAGATAAAAAGATTTCATGGAATGAGCCGAACCGTCCCTGCTGTAACAGAAAAGCATATCGTAACTATTGGTCCGAAATGTCACGTAACGTGCCTGGATTCGATGACCGGCCAATTTCGATGGATGCTGAACCTTGTAAGAGAATACGGAACGACAGTGCCCCAATGGTACACAGCACAATGTCCATTCATTGAAGATGGCAAGGCCATAATTGCTCCGGCGGGTGAGGTGCTTATGATGGCGGTGGATGCAGACACAGGGGAGATTGTGTGGACAACACCTAATCCGGACGGCTGGGTTATGACTCATTCATCCATTGTGCCGATGGAATTTAAGGATAAACGTTTTTATATATATTGCGGTGGCGACACGGCTAGTGGAGGAGTTGTAGGAGTTTCGGCCGAGGATGGCAGCATTCTGTGGAAGACCGACATATGGAAAGTGCGTACTAATGTTCCTTGCCCCGTTATAGTTGGCGATGACAGAATATTTCTTTCGGCCGGCTATGGACAATACGATAACGGTTGCATGATGCTGCGCCTTACTGAGGCCGATGGAAAAATAAGTGCTGAGCCGGAATTTGTATATCCAACTGATGTGTTCGGTTCGATACAGCAAACCCCGATTCCTTATGAGGGTTATATTTACGGAGTAAGGACGGACAAACAGTTGGTTTGTCTTGACCTGGCCGGACAGGTTGTCTGGACCAGTACGAGCGCGAACAAATTCGGAAATGGGGCATATATGATTGCAAATGGTCTAATCTATGTCTTGAATGATTCGGGCGTTCTTACACTTGTAGAACCCACATCGACCGGTTATGTCGAGCTGGACAAGGCCGAGGTGCTCTCTGGCCATGAGTCATGGGGGCCTATGGCAATTGCATCGGGTAGGTTGATTTTACGTAATTCGAATCGAATGATATGTCTTGATGTTGCTGAACGATAGGATAGGTTCTTGACGATGTGAGTGCTAAAGTATATATTATATTTTCTTAAAGCGTTATGATAGAAGCTGTTAAGGTGCAAAGTGAAAAGCAGATTTGGTGCAGTTAATATTAAGATTTTTATAGGCATACTTATTGGAATGGCTGTTGTCATCGCTGTAGTTGCATTGATACGGCTTGATATAACGGGCAACAAGGGCAGCGGTCTTGGTAACGAGTATCTCTATGAAATTGACTTTACAATTGATCCGAATTTAATTCTTTATGAGGAATCGCTTGAGCCTATCAATACCGGCTTTACCAGCACGCACGCTGTTGCTCTGGATTCTCAAGGCTCAATTTATATTGCTGGTGACAAAGCTGTTCGTATCTTTACTGAAAGCGGGAATTTGCTCGATGAGATAGTTCTACCCGGCGTCCCGCGAAGCTTGACTGTAGCTGATGATGGTAAAATATATATCGGAATAATTGATCATATTGAAGTGTATAGTCGGCAGGGAAAACAACTTGCAAGCTGGGACAGTCTTGGCCGGAGGGTCCTGTTAACAAGTATCGCTGTTTCAAAAAATGATGTGTTTGTTGCTGATGCAGGTAATCGTATTGTTCTGCATTATGATACTAATGGCAAATTGATTAACCGTATCGGCGGCAAGGATGCAGATCGTAATATCCCGGGATTTGTTGTACCGAGTCCTTATTTTGACCTTGTTATGCGTCGTGATGAACTTTTACGAGTGGTCAATCCGGGGCTGCATAGAATTGAAGCATATACTTTTGATGGTGATTTCGAATTTTCATGGGGTAAATTTTCGTCGAACATAGAAGGTTTTTGCGGATGCTGTAACCCTATCAATATTGCCGTATTATCAGATGACAGTTTTGTCACGTGCGAAAAAGGCCTGGCGCGTATAAAGATTTATGACCCCGAAGGTGCTTTTGTGGGCGTTGTAGCAGGATTGGAGCAGTTTGGTGTAACCGCACACGTTTGTACTATACCGGAACAGTGTCAGAGCGGCGGTTTTGATGTAGCAGTTGATGCTCAGGATAGGATTTTTATTCTGGATACATTCAAGAATATAGTGAAGATATTTTCCCGAAAGAAAGCTGGATAATGAGCAGGCAATTTGGAAAAGTACAGAGTCGGCGGCAGCTATTTACATCAGTGCTGCGGTATGCAACTTTAGGTGTGTTGGGAGCAATCGGTTGTTATGTTTTTGCTAAAAAACGCAGATTAGCGCAGAATGGTATTTGTATTAATCGCGAAATCTGCAGAAGCTGTGGTGTTTTTCAAGAATGTAGTTTGCCCCCGGCTTTGTCGGCAAAGACAAATGTTAAAGAGAATAGATGATGAGCGAAAATAAGAGTAATATTAATAGACGTCATTTTCTTAAAGATGGTGTTTGGGCAACTTGTTTAGCGGGCCTCGGTGGTTTAGCGGGCTTTTTGCTCGGTAAGCTCAATAAGAATAACACAGTTTGGCAGATTGATCCCTACACCTGTGTTGCCTGCGGCAACTGTGCAACATATTGCGTATTGGAAGAATCTGCCGTCAAATGTGTGCACCTTTTTGAAATGTGTGGTTATTGTGATTTGTGTACAGGCTACCTTGAACCGGAACCGACGGCGTTGGATACCGGCGCCGAAAACGAGCTTTGTCCGACCGGCGCTTTAAAGCGGGTTTTCGTGGAAGACCCGTATTTCGAGTATAATGTTGATGAATCTCTCTGCAACGGTTGTGGCAAATGTGTCAAAGGCTGTACTATCTTCGGAAACGGCTCACTCTTTCTTCAAGTACGTCACGACCGCTGTTTGAATTGTAATGAATGTTCTATTGCTGTAGCTTGTCCTTCACAGGCGTTTAAGCGGGTTCCCGCTAACGAGCCTTACCTGCTTAAGAAGGTGGACCACGCTTAATGATACGTTTTGCTTATATCATAACTGGGATAGCTGTCTTGTGTTTTTCATCCGGTGTTGCATCGGCACTTGAGCGTTTTCCTCCACCCGAATTTGAAAGCGGCCATGAGCTTCCAAGCACTACTACCCCGCATCCACAACAGGACATCTACGAATACATAGACGCCGTTGTGCTTTTGGTAGCGCTTGGCTTATCTTCATATCTGGTATTGAGGAAGCGCAGCCGACGTGCAATATTTATTTTGATGGTGTTTTCGTTGCTTTACTTCGGATTTTGGCGGAAGGGCTGTGTCTGTCCGATAGGGGCTACTCAGAATATTGTTTTGTCAATTTTTGACCACAGCTATGCCGTACCTGTTGCCATTGCCGTTTTTTTCCTGTTGCCGCTTGTTTTTGCTTTGTTTTTTGGAAGGGTCTTTTGTGCGGCGGTATGTCCCCTTGGAGCAATACAGGATTTGGTGCTGTTACGGCCTGTAGCAGTCCCGACTTGGCTCGAAAATGGACTGCGACTATTTGCATATGTTTATTTAGCAGCGGCAGTTCTGTTTGCGGCAACCGACAGTGCTTTTCTGATATGCAGGTATGACCCGTTTGTTGCATTCTTCCGTTTAAATGGTAACTTGAATATTTTAATTATTGGTGCCTGCCTGCTGTTTATCAGCGTCTTCATTGGACGCCCTTACTGCCGATTTATCTGCCCCTATGGCATACTGCTCAGACAGTTATCACGACTCTCAAGATGGCGGGTTACTATTACACCGGACGAATGTATTCAGTGCAGGCTATGTGAAGATTCATGTCCATTCGGCGCTATTACGAAACCTTCGATTAATTGGCCGGCAACAGAATATGGCAGGGGGAAAAAAAGACTTGCCGTTCTTCTTCTTTTATTGCCAATTCTAATTCTTTTGTGTGGATGGACCGGTTCTGGTCTCAGGAAGGTAACATCCCGTATGCATCAGACCGTCAGATTGGCCGAGCGCATCCATTTGGAAGATACGGGTAAAGTAGAAGATACTACAGACGCCAGCCTGGCTTTCAGAGCGACGGGCAAAGAGACAAAAGCACTTTACGAGGATGCACTAAATATCAGGGCCGAATTTGGTCTTGGCGGGTGGTTCTTCGGCGGGTTCATAGGTCTTGTTATTGGCCTTAAGCTGATTACTGTTTCCGTTTGGAGACAAAGAACCGATTATGAAGCCGACAGGGCGAGTTGCCTGGCGTGTGGACGATGCTTCAAATATTGTCCGAAGGAACGTGAGAGATTGAAAAGAATGCAAGAAGCAACTGTATAAAGCAAATGGAATCTAACACTGATAAAAATTCACAAAAAAACAATACAATAAGTCCATGGTACTATAGCGCTGTTAGAACGGCTATTGTCTGTGCGGTCTTTTCTTTAATTGTTCTTACCTTTTTTGTTATCAGTTATATTCAGGGTAGAATAATTGATGCCAATTGGGAAATACAATCAGTCAATCTAAAAAAAGAATTTGGGCGGAATCCTGACGATGAGCAGCTCTTGGCGAAGATTCGCGAATTGGATTTGCAATTCAGACAACATCGAATACGAAGGTTGGATTTTTCTCGCAAGGGCGGTTATCTGCTTTTGGGCAGTGTTGTGATAATGTTAATAGCTATCAAATCTGCGGACACTTTTAAAAAGAAATTACCGGCGCCGGATGCTTCCGGCAACAGAGATAGTGAGCAGATCCTCCAGGCAAAGTTTTCACGATGGGCGGTCGCTGCCGGTTTAGCAGTACTTGGTTCGGGTGCTTTAATCCTTGCAATGGGTACTGATATTGATTTTGGCCGAACTAACGGAGTGAGCACTTCATATCCTTCTTTCGAGCAGGTTAGTAAGAATTGGCCGGGTTTTCGTGGGCCTGAGGGACTCGGAATTAGTGCTTATACAAATGTGCCGGACAGCTGGAATGGTAAAAGCGGCGAGGGAATTCTCTGGAAAACCAGGATACCGCTTCCGGGAAATAATTCGCCGGTGGTCTGGGGAGACCATGTTTTTCTTTCCGGAGGCGACCAGGATGAACTTAAGGTATTCTGCTTTGATGCGGTTTCAGGCAAACTACTTTGGACGGGGGAAGTTACCAGCCCACATTTGAAAAATAAAGAAGAACCATTCGAAGTCATGGAGGATACGGGTTTTGCTTCTCCTACAGTTGTAACAGATGGCCGGAGGGTCTATGCCATCTTTGCCACCGGGGACATTGGTGCTTTTGATTTAAATGGTAAAAGTGTTTGGACAAAAAGCCTGGGAATCCCTGACAGTTCATACGGTTATGCCGCTTCACTTGCTATGTATAGAAATATGGTTTTGATTCAATATGACCAGGGAGGCACAGAGGACGGAATATCCAGATTGATAGCATTGGATGGAGTTACGGGTCAGACTGTATGGGAGGTAAAACGTCCGGTCCCGAATTCATGGTCTTCACCGATAGTAACCAAAATCGATGGGCAGTTTCAATTGATAACTTGCGGCGACCCCTGGGTCATAGCATACGACCCGGCCAAAGGCACAGAACTCTGGCGTGTTAATTGTCTGTATGGCGATGTTGCACCATCGCCGGTTTATGCAAACGGATTGATATTTGCAGTAGAGCCCGATGCAAGGCTCATCGCAATACGTGCGGATGGAAAAGGTGACGTTACTGAAACCCATATTGCCTGGGACAACGATGAATGGGGTCCGAGTATATGCTCTCCGGTCAGTAATGGTGAATTAGTATTTATGCTGTTAAGCGAGGGCTTACTTGGATGTTATAAGTCCCTGGATGGAACAAAGTTATATGAGCAGGACTTGAGAGAGAATTTCATGGCTTCACCGAGCCTGGTTGGGGACAAGCTGTATCTTCTGACCGAGGAAGGGATTATGTATATCATCCAGGCCGGGCCCGAATATAAGGAGTTGACCAAATGTGAGCTGGGCGAGAAATGTCTTGCATCGCCGGCTTTTGTAGATGGTCGTATCTATATCAGGGGCCTGGAGCATCTGTACTGCATAGGAAACACTACTTCCGAATAAGACTTTATGAATAAATTGGATTTGACATTTGTGGACCAGGCCGTAGAGAAAATCGGCACCGGCCAAGAAAAAGTTCTTGAACTTTTACAGGCTGTCCAGGGGCGCTTTGGCTATTTGCCGGAAGAAGCTCTTGAGCGTGTCTGTAACTTGACGCAGATTACTCCTGCTTCGATTACCGGTGTTTCGACCTTCTACAGCCAGTTTCGACATCGTCCCGCCGGTCGTCATACAATTCGGGTTTGCATCGGCACCGCATGTCATGTCAAGGGCGGCGAACAGATATATGACGCTTTCAAAAGACATCTTGTTATCCCGGAGCAAGAGGATACCGACCGGCATAAGTTATTTACTGTCGAGAAAGTTGCTTGTTTGGGATGTTGTATGCTCGCGCCGGCAATGCAGATTGATGATATCACATACGGACACCTGACCAGTGAGCAGGTTCCATCTGTTTTGAGGGATTTTCTCGAACAGCAAAAGGTCGGCACTTGGCAAGCGGAAAAACAAGCAACAGATACCAAAGACTTTGGTGAAATCCGGATTTGTCTGGATTCGAGTTGCGTGGCCAGCGGCAGCGCCAAGGTGTATGAGGTCTTACAAAAGGCTGTTCAGGAAATGGGTGCTCAGGCCGTGGTCAAAAGCGTCGGTTGTTCAGGGATGTCATATCTGGCGCCGCTTGTCGAAGTGGTTGTGGCTGACGGGACTTCATTTCGCTATGCAAATGTTCAGCCGGCCGATGCCAAAGCCATTGTAGTAAGGCATTTTAAGCCGAAACAAATGGGATGGAAAATCAAAAATGCCGTTTCTGTAATGCTCGATAAGATACTCACCGACAAGGCATGGGAGCCGGTTACACGTTATTCGATAGATGTGCGTGACAGAGCGATGGCGGGCTTTCTGGACAAACAATTACATATCGCTACCGAGCACTACGGAGACATTGACCCGGTTGACCTTGATGAATATATTCGCAATGATGGGTTCAAGGCGCTGCAAAGGTGTCTGAACCAGATGGGCCCTAAGGAAGTTATCACGGAGATTGAGCGCAGCGGACTTCGCGGAAGGGGAGGCGCAGGTTACTCGACACATCTTAAATGGTCTGCCGTTTGTGATAACAATTCTAAAAAGAAATACGTGATTTGCAATGGTGACGAGGGTGATCCCGGTGCTTTTATGGACAGGATGCTGATGGAGTCGTATCCTTACCGTATTATCGAAGGCATCGCAATAGCAGCATATTCAGTCGGGGCCGACGAGGGCTATTTGTACATTCGTGCCGAGTACCCACTTGCGATCAGGAGAATGAGGCAGGCCATAGATAATTGCATGCAGCGAGGGTTTCTTGGTGATGATATTATGAGGGACCCCGCTTTGCGGGAACCCAAAAGTGGATTTTCGCTGCATCTGAGAATAATTGCTGGTGCCGGTGCATTTGTTTGCGGTGAAGAGACCGCGCTTATAGCCAGTATAGAAGGTCGGCGGGGTATGCCCAGACTACGGCCGCCATATCCGGTGGAACATGGGCTTTGGGGTAACCCAACACTTATTAATAATGTCGAAACCTATACCATAGTACCGTGGATTATACGCAATGGCGCCAAAGCATTCGCCAGACTAGGCACAAGTAGCAGTAAAGGAACAAAAGTTTTTGCGTTGGCAGGAAAGATCATGCGAGGAGGTCTTATTGAAGTGCCGATGGGCGTTTCTATGCACCATATTATTGAAGATATAGGCGGCGGTATTGCAGGGCAGTTAAGGCTAAAAGCAGTCCAGGTGGGTGGGCCGTCCGGTGGATGCGTGCCGGTCGAGCTCGCGCATAGTCCTGTTGATTTTGAAGCGCTCAACGAAGTTGGAGCGATGATGGGTTCCGGCGGTATCGTGGCGCTGGATGAAACCGATTGTATGGTGGATATCGCCCGGTATTTTCTGGATTTTACACAAAATCAGTCTTGTGGTAAATGCACTTTCTGCAGAATAGGCACTCGCCGTATGCTGGATATTCTCGAGCGATTGTGTGCCGGGCAGGGCAAAAAGACTGATATAGATGAGCTGGAAAATCTGGCTCAAATGGTTCAGAAGACAAGTCTGTGCGGGCTTGGTAAATCGGCGCCGAATCCGGTTCTTTCAACCATCAAGTATTTCCGCGATGAATACGAGGCTCATATCGAGAAACGCTGCCCCGTTGGGAAATGTACAGCCCTTATTACATATTCGGTAACGGATGATTGCATCGGATGTAGTTTGTGCGCACAGCGCTGTCCGGTCGATGCCATTGAAATGAGGCCGTACGAGAAACACGAAATCGATCCCGGCAAATGCATTCGATGCGGTACATGTAAAAATGTATGTCCGGTTGACGCCATTAAGGTTCAGTAAACAATGCCCAAGCTGTTCATAGATAATCGTGAGGTTGAAGTCAATGATGGTGCTACGATTCTCGATGCAGCCGGTAAGCTTGGTATTGAAATTCCGACAATGTGTTTTCTGAAAGATTATCAGCCTTCGACCAGTTGCATGGTGTGTGTGGTTAAAATCGAAGGTGTAGCTTCTCTTGTACCGGCCTGCGGAACTGTTGTTGCGGAAGGTATGCGTGTCGAAAGCAGTTCTGAGCAGGTCTATCAGGCAAGAAAAGCTGCTTTGGAATTGCTTTTGAGCGACCATCTGGGTGATTGTCTCGGGCCCTGCCATGTTATTTGCCCTGCGGGTATGAATATTCCGTTGATGATTCGCCAGATTGCAGCCGGTAATTTGCATGATGCAATTGAAACCGTAAAGAAAGATATTGCATTGCCTGCGGTGCTGGGACGGATTTGTCCGAAGCCATGCGAGCGGGGATGCAGACGGGGTGTATATGACCAGCCTGTTTCGATTTGTCTTTTGAAACGCTATGTTGCTGACGTTGACTTGCAGTCTGCAAATCCATATATGCCGCAATGCAAATCCACTTGTGGGAAAAGCGTAGCTGTCGTTGGGGCCGGACCTGCCGGTTTGGCTGCTGCATATTATCTCCAGCAGGCGGGCTTTAGTTGTACTATTTTTGATGAGCAGGAAAAGCCCGGAGGAATGCTGCGATATGGAGTTCCGGAACAAGATCTTCCGAGAGACGTGTTGGATAAAGAGATTGCCTTGATTGAGAAGCTGAATGTTGAATTTAAGAACGGCGTGCGAATAGGTACTGATTTGTCGATGGATGATTTGCTTCGAGATTTTGACTCTGTTTTTGTTGCTATTGGTCAGCTCAAATCGAATGATGCGGATATGTTTGGCCTTGAGGAGGGCGGCAAGGGCATAAAAATAGACAATAAAACCTACCAGACAAATATACCGGGTGTATTCGCAGGTGGAGATGCCGTTCATAAACGTAAGCTCACGGTACGGGCGGTGGCTGACGGCAAGGAGGCGGCGGTTTCTATCGGTCAATATTTGTCCGGCCAGACGGTAGCCGGACCGGTTAAGGAATTTAATACACGTATTGGCAAGCTCATGGATGGAGAGATTGAGAAATTTCTGGTATGTTCCGACAGTGCAGAGCGGACGAAACCTGCTGGAGAGGATGGGGCATTGACTGACCAACAGGCCTCCAAAGAAGCAATGCGCTGTCTGCATTGTGATTGTCGAAAGGCCGATATTTGTAAATTGAGAAAATATTCCCAGAGTTATGAAGCCAAAGCCACCCGCTATAAAAAACAGCGCCGATTGTTTACTCAGCAGCTTCAACATCCGGATGTCATTTATGAGGCCGGTAAGTGTATAGACTGTGGTCTTTGTATTCAAATCGCTACCAGGGCAGGCGAAGAGCTCGGATTGACCTTTGTTGGCCGGGGTTTCGATGTTCGGGTAGCGGTACCTTTTGACCGTTCGATGGCTCAGGCCCTGAAAAACTCCGCAGAACAGTGTGTAAATGCATGCCCGACAGGGGCGCTGGCATTTAAGGAACAGGTATAGAATGTTGTTAGATTGGCTTTGATTGGGTTTGTTTGGGTTTGAATTGGCTTTGCACCCTTGATATTGGCCTAAAATTGGGTTTGTATTGGCTTTGAATTGGGTTTGATTGGGTTTGTTTTTTCGCCCCGCGAGCGGGATAAAATCATTATAATTCATTGTTATGATAGAGCTTACACCAATTTCAGAAGTTCTGAAATTGGGTTTGTTTTGCATAAAACACCCTTCAGGGTGATAAGTTATCGCGTGTAAATCATCAAAAACAAGCGTAAAGCTACATAACCGCGCAAAAACCGGAATTTTCAATCGAGAACACAACATTTAACACTTTTTGTCGATTTTTCCTTTGATTTAGATGCTTTTTTCATTTTTTTACTGCTTTTTACACGATTGACAATTCATTTTTAATGATCCAAGTTTCATATATTTACCATGTACTGCCCCCCGACAGAAGAGCCGTGTAAGTACGCCCGGGGGCAAGCTCGGAGAGGGGAAAAAAGACCCCCTCTATAATTAGACGTACCTGCACGATTGATACGAAATAGAGGGAGTTTTTTAAAGGTTAATTTTTGCTAAGTGCTTATAAGGAAAGGAATAAAAAAATTTTTAGAAAAATTGAAATTTGTTGAAAATTACCAGCGTTTTTTGTCGAATATTGTTGCTATTTTGCCTATTTTAAAGGCAAAATAAGATGCAAGACTCAGGACACAAGACTCAAGAAGGGTGGATTTTTTCTCCCAGATCGGAGTCGAGGACAAGTTTCATTTGCTGCTTTTGCTGCCTGCGGCCAGCATGAGGCTCTTTTAGAGTTACGCAGTCCTGTAAAGGACGTAGTAAATAAAAATAGTACCGAACCGCAGGCAGGACAACTCACATTGCTGTACTATACAGTTTGGGGTGTAGCCTTCTCAAAGAAAGGAACCCTCAAAAGACCAACGCAATCTTCTGAGGGTTCAATAACGAAACTTCTAACGCGGGGGATGAGCGGACCGCGCCAGCGGGTATGCTTGGGCTGCGTGTTAGCACGTGTCGCACTAATAGATTATATACTTTTTGATTTCAACCTACCATCAATCGGTTGTGATTGCTACTCCAGAAGGAGTTTCAATAAGTCTTTCAACTCCTCATCACTCGGATTAACAGCCTTTATTATCCCTTCTCTTTCTATAAGAACAACGGTGGGATAGAAGAAGATGTTAAAGGATTTGGCATTTAGTCCATGCTCGTCAACAGCAATTGTGTACTTAATATCATCACGAGATATGAATTCAGGGACCTTCTCCCTGGATTGAGCAGTGTGTACACCGATAATGATTAAACCACGGTCTGAGTAGTGCTCATGCAGTTCCTTAATGAAGGGGATTTTTGCCATACAAGGGCGGCACCAGACACCAAAGAAATCAAGCAGGATAACCTTGCCCTTGAGATCGAATCCATCAGCTTGACTATTGTACCATTTCTCCGCATCCAAAAGCGGAGCATGACGTCCAACCATTTCAGCGTGGATGCGGTTGACCTTTTGCGGTCTGCCATTTCGCCAGACGTATTCATTATTTTCATCATCTTTGTTAGTAAGCCTCGCGCCCTCAGGCAGATCCATTTTAAACGCGCCAAGCGCAACAAAGTCAGGGTCGCAAACGATATTATACCGACTAACCACTCGTTTCGAGTGATGTGAGCGACCATCCATGTAGGTCCATTTTTGCTCATATGTCCCTGCAATCGACAGCCATATACCACTGACCTGTTTTAATATCACTTCATCGATGATAAATTCGCTATTCTGGACATTGCCCCGGACTATTTTTTCGGGGGAAGGCTGCGGGGGATCCCCGATCAACCTATGGCGAATTACCGCCTTACGAAGATGATATCCCGCTGCAGGATCGATCCAGAATGTACAAATCTCTCCTTCACGACGACTAGCTTCAACCACATAACAAGCATGGCCACAGACCTCTTCCATCTGTTTATGTAGGTTCAACTTCGCTGTGCCTAGGAGAACTTTTGCATAATGATCGCCCATGCATCTAGGGATACCAATACCATCGAGGAATGAATCCTTTAATTCTGACTGTAAAAGAGTTGCTCTGAGCGATTTGTTTCGGCTGATATACGCATTATGATGGTCCATTGAGGGAAGTTTTGTACGAAGTAGAAACCTCGAACCATCCCAGATCTGTCGAGATTCCTTAAAGGGTATCTCATTGCCATCCACGGTTTCAAGCACATGCATGGTCCCATCTACTCGATCACCGTCCTGAATGACTCGGTACACATAACGCAACTTAGTTCGGTCTCCTGGCTTAAATTCCCGTCCCGGCCATGTAACGACCGTGTCACAGTCATGCAGAAGCGACGGACGTTTATCATATTCAGCGGCCGCACGCTGCAGCACCACCTTAGCGTCTAAGTCTTTAGGTGCCTGTGCAACTGCCAAAGCGGCTGTCATATAAACTAAACACAGCCATGCCACACCGTAAGAGCCAAGGACCTGGTAATAAGTATAGGTTTTGGGATAGATCGGTCCCTCCTTGCCAATCGGTGAACGCAGAATTATACGGGATAAATTAGATTGGTTTATTTGCCATGGTCGTCGGCTTTGTATCATTAGAGATCTTTCAAGTAATTGGACTTCTAACGTGTGCCTTGAGGCGCAGCCTTTAGGACGTCACCTCGAAGGCTTTGTTCGATGTTCCTCAATTTGGCGCCGTTGTTTCAACCGACACTGGCCAACACGTTCCGTCCGGTAGTCGCCACGAGCGAGCACGTCCCACCAACGCGGGTGTGACCGCCGGATCGCTGAGCTTGAAGCGTTTGCCTGCGCGAATCTCGTCGGCATGCAGAGCAAGAAACTCCTTCCAAGCCTTGCGCAGTTCGAGCCGTTCGGTACGGCTCAGATCGGTGCGACCGGAGTAACTGCCAGACGGGACTTCCAGCACGGTCTGTAGAGCGTCGAGCGCAAGGTGGTAAAGGCGCTCTTCCGTGAGCCGATCCGCCCACACGGACAATAAATCGAAACCGGCGCCCAGAGTTTGCGCAGCGTTACTAGCCTCCCGAAGGAGCCATTCGTGTTGCTCCGTCGCGATAAGATCGAGCAGCGGACGCAGGAATCTTGAATCCCCCGACATTCCGGCGGCGGCACAGGCGGCCCGGCAGACGCCCAAGTCCTTGTCTTCGAGCCGTTCCAGAACGAAGTCTCTGTATTCCAGAGGAATCGTCTTCGGGATCGAGCGCACCGCGGCCTCTCGAATCGGGAACCAGCTCGATGTGCCGAAAGCCTCCAGAAACTGGCGGTAATGTTTGGGCCGGGGGGACGTATCGTCTCGGAGGATGTGGAAGTAGAGCAGGATCTCGGCATCGCCGGAAACATGCTCACCGAGAGAGTACCCACGGGTCCGAAGGGCATCCATGGCCCGCAACAGCTCGCGAATTGGCTGTGGCATGTCCAGGATGTTGTCCTTCGGCTCGGTTCGATTTCTGAACGTCGGGTTCCTGGCTTTGTTGATGGCTGCGAGGACCGCAGGGGCATCTTCCTTGGTACCTACGGAGGTGATCATAAAAGCCGCGGCTGCAACGGTCGGGAGGTCTTGGCTTGCAAGCAGTTTCGCCGCAAGGGCACGGACGTCAGGGATAAGTTCCTCATCCCAGGCGCGCTCCACAAGTCTGCCGCGAACGCTCAATTGAGGCTCTTTCGACGTGCCGGGAAAAGTCGGCACATAGTGGGACTCAGGATATGGCAGCCGATGGTTGAGCGTGTCAGCAGCCTTGAGTGCCACCTCTACGTCGGGGTGTCCAGCGAGTTGAATCAGGGTCTCGGTTGCTTTGACTGTCGGGGTCCGCCCAAGGCCTTCAAAAGCTCGCAGGTCTTTATTGCGGGCCAGATTTTCCAGGATACCCAGATAGACCGGATGTCTGAGGCAACTGAAGTCTGCGTAAGGGGGAGATCGCTTGCCCCAGAATTTGTTCGGCCAGGCCGGTAATTCCGCCATCTCGCTAACGATTCGTTCTGCCTGTACGGCGCTGGGCATGCGAAACGTAATCGTGGTCTGGCCAACGGGTCGCTTGCGCTCACCTTCCTTCCACCCGAAATCGTGGGTTGCACGGATAGTGTAAAGACCCGGTTTGACGATGTCGCAGTAGCGCATTAGCGGCAACGACGTGGTAAAGTTCTCGCCCGGCTTGAGCGTCTTGGGGCCACCTAAGCCGCCCATGCACATAGGCGAAGGATCAGGATCTTCAGCCACTTGTCCGGCTTCATCCGTCGCGGTTACCTTGAACCGCAGATGCCGGCTCGCCCCTCGATAGTCACCGCCCCACGAAGCCTCGAACGGTGTGTCGCCCGTGTTTTGGAGGACGAAGTGCATGAGCACGTTCTCGCCGAGGAAGTAGTCGGGGTGGTCGAATTCGAGCGTTACGTTTGCCCCCTCATGCACGGGTTGCGTGGCGTTGGCGGCCCACATCGACTCGTCGTCAGCCCGAACAGGGAGCGCGCAAGGCATCAGTGCCAGGAAAAGCAGGCTGAGAATCGCGAGCAATTGCATACTTGTTCGGGAGCGCCTGGCGGGACGTCCGTCATGGCTTCCATCCAGTGCAGCGAAGTGTCTTGCAGCTCCAATCATTTCTCTGTTTCTCATTTGAGCAAGTTCCTTGTTCGTTTCATCGAACGTTCGAGATCATCGGGCCGCTTTAGCGGGTCCGATGAATTGAGTTGTTATCATCTTTTTTACTTAAAGATACATCTTGGCTCGCTTTAGGCTTTTCCCAAAACCATAAACTAAAAGGCAGTGTTGTAAAATACACTATTGCTTTGAAGAACTTGATTAATTTGTCCATGATGCCTCCCTGTGCTTAAAGTAAAGACAACTCAATAGTATATCGCATTTTTTATTCTCAAAATACATGCTCTCAATTGAAATATAGGTAGTTGTCTAAATATTCATTCAAGGCCATTTGATGACTTGGATGATAACAATGTATATATAGTTGCGTATAAGAACCCAAACAACGCTGGTTCTGCAGCATAAGAACCCAGCGAGTAAATTGTGATTCCACTTTTAACTACTGTCTATAAAGAAGATATGGGGATCTCTGCGATTTATCCAAGGGTTTTATGCAGATCCGTATAAGACCCCTTTCCAGAACTGTTCTTGAGACCATCCAGAGGGCTACGCGCGTCTTTTAAGGGCACCCATTTCCTGGACTCCGTCCCTGTCAGTGTCATATTCAGGCCAATTAAACTCGCGGATAATATGCTCCTGCAGCCAAGAATTTTGTTATATATCCAAAGATGAAGGCGTTTCTCAAGATGAAGGCGTTTCTCACGTTGAAAATATTGACTAATCCAACAAAAATAAATGGTCCGCCTGCAAATACCGAATTTACACCATAATAAAGAAATTTGCAAGGCAAATTTGTGTCAGAAGATATATTAACTCAAATCAAGGGATTTGCATTACAAACTGGCGCCCAGGGCAGGCTCTTTTAAATGATTATTGATTATTTACTATTGATTATTGGTTTTAGATTCTTCGCTATGTTCAGAGATGACGGATGATATAGCATTTCTACCTGCGGCCAGCATGAGCATCATACATTCACGCAGACGCGAAGCGACGGAGTGATAATAATTAGTGCGAACCGCAGGTAGAAATGCCCCCTGTTGTAGGCCAAGTGTGTAGCTCTCGGGGGTAAACTCAGAAGAATTTAGAATTGGTAGAGCAAGCAATCGATTGATGATTGATTATTCTTATTTAGGGGGATTTTTTCCGGGATTGGGAAAAATGTATAATGGCGAGTTCACTACCTGTTAATAACATCTAGCGCGTTCAGGAAACGACTGATTATGGTTTTTGTCGGTTGCTGATTTTAGCGAGGATAAAAGAAAATTCACTACCTGTCAATGACATCTAGCGCGGATGTTTGAGTAAAATGAGAGGATGAGTTATAGTATTTCTACCGAAGGCCAGCCCCCGACAGAAAGGCAAGTAAGCTTACATCGGGGGTAAACTTTTCAAATGATTAACGATGACTGATGATTGATTATTTTCTGGATTCCTGCCTGCGAAGGAATGACAATGTCGGCCCTTCGTCTGAAGCTCAGGGTGAAGAATTAAATAGCATTTTTAAGGACTCGATTCTTTGCTACGGTGTTTGTATGATAGTTGTTGATGGAAAGTGCTTAGAGGGTCTTGTTTTTGAGCCTGATATCGTGGTGCCTTTTGACGTGCGTTTTGCCGCAGGCAGGGATGTTCAGTTGGAGCGAGCAAAAGACGAGATGGTGAAAGTAATTGAAGCCTCACACTTATCATTGTGGGAAAATCATAAAAGAGTTACGACTTCGTGTATTAAGGGATTTTTGCTAAAGTGTGTCATTAATGACACACAATGGGTCATGCACGACACAGTAAATTCAGAAGTAACAGTAACCACAAGGGATTCTTCCGGCCCCCAACACTTTTTGTTGTAACAAGTTATGGTATTTCATCGAGTTTATTACTCTTTTGGCACACC
Organism: uncultured Pirellulales bacterium; assembly: GCA_964653075.1. Taxonomy (GTDB): domain Bacteria; phylum Planctomycetota; class Phycisphaerae; order Sedimentisphaerales; family Anaerobacaceae; genus NIOZ-UU13. The sequence goes on along the minus strand of CAZZAX010000002.1, from coordinate 91,762 downwards.
CATTGCTCTTAGATAAAGAGTGGAAGAATGTTTTGTGTCGTTTTTGCGCTACGACATGCGGTAAGAAAGGAAAGACCATGCTTAAGTCAATAATCAGAAAAGAGATACTTAATAACCTTTTCAGTTACAAGTTTTCGATAATATTTGTTCTTTCGGCAATATTGATTCTCGTGAGCATATTCGTTATGTATCGCGATTACTGTCTGGCCCTGGAGAATTATGAGATCTTACAGTCTGAGTCTGGCGCAGTTATTCGGCCCACACCGTTGTCTATCTTTGCCAAGGGCCTGGACGAGAATCTATGCCGCTCCTTTGAAGTAAAATTTCGTGGAGGAATCGAGATCAACAGTAAAAAACAGAAGTCGGTGAACAATCTTTTCAAGCTTTTCACAGCGCCGGACCTGCTGTATATCATCAAGGTCATACTGTCTCTTTGCGCTATGCTGTTTGCCTTCGATATGGTTTGCGGCGAAAAAGAGACAGGGACACTGCGGCAATCGCTAAGCAATAGCCTGAAAAGGCCGATTCTGATTATTGGCAAATGGATCGGCGGATTTATAAGCTTTATCCTGCCTTTCTTCCTGGCTGTACTTTTGGGTACAATTCTCGCGACCTTATCACCTATGGTAGATATGAATCCATACAATTTGCTAAAACTGGGGCTGTTCCTCTTAAGCAGTGTGATCTATTTAGCCGTTTTCTTCTCCTTAGGCTTGTTGATTTCCTGCCTTACACATCGTTCTTCTACATCTTTGGTCATTTCTTTGTTTGTCTGGGCTATTTTTGTATTTCTCATTCCGAATCTTGGCAACATTCTGGCCCGTCAATTTGTCCGGATTCCCACTGCTCAGCGGCTTGAGCTAAAACGTGAACAAATCCAGAATAAGTATCGTTCTGAGTACAACCGGATTAAGTCTCTTTTTGAGATCAAGAGGATTCCCAAAACTCAACAGGATTTCGATAAGCGTGAGGAAGTGCTTGTCGGCCGCTTTGCGGCAGAAGTCGATGAATTAGGCGAAGTTTATAGCAACCGTTTCAATAGCCTGGTAAAAGTATCTCAGAGTATCACCGGATTTTCCCCGACTGCTGCATTTACCTTCCTGGCAACCGACATTATGGGAACTGGTATGGCAGAAGAACGCCGGTTAAAAAGGGCGGTTTTGCAATACAGGGACATCTTATGGGATTGGGATAATGAAGAGGGCAATGATCCGATTTTTAGTTATCAGCGCAGTTCGGTTAAAGAGGTTTTAGGCCAAGGAGGCCTGGGCAATTGTTTAATTCTAATTTTGTTTAACATACTTTTTTTCACAGGGGCGCATGTGGCTTTCCTGAGGTATGATGTGCGATAATTTTAATCAAAGGAGAGTATCGATGTTAAAAACAATAATTGCAAGAGAGTTTTTGAACAATATCCTCAATCTGCGGTTTATGATTGGTCTTGTTTTGTGCATCATTATAACCATCGCTTGCATTATGATTTTGGCCCATGATTACCAGCAAGAGATAAAGGATTACAACGCCAGGATAAACTTACAGGATGAAATCCTGGACAATTATGCTAACGCTGACCGCCATAGACTTTTAGGGATGCTTCGTCCACAGAAGCCGCCGGAAAGGTTTCGACCGCTCATAATTGGTATTTCAGGCGACGAGAATGTGGAGTCTTTTTATGATAATCCTCTACCAATACTCTTTCCCCCTTTTGACTTCTTGTTTATTGTGACGATTATTATGAGTTTACTGGCGATTCTATTTTCTCACGATGCCATAGCCGGAGAACGACAGAGTGGTACCCTCAGATTGGTGATAGCCAATTCCATATCCAGAACAACGGTTCTTTTTGGCAAATTTATCGGAGGTGTCGCCAGCCTGATAATCCCATTTATCTTATCACTTCTGGTCGGGGCACTTTATATTTCAGTAAATCCGGCTATCCAATGGAATGGCTCAGCATGGCTGGAGCTTGCCTTGTTAACCGCAGCCTCTGTTACTTTCATTACATTGTTTTATCTTTTGGGGCTTATGGTATCTACATTTTCCAGATATTCTTCTACTTCGATCCTGAATTGTCTTTTCCTTTGGGTACTGCTGATTCTGGTGATTCCCAATGTATGTGTTTACATCTCTGCCCAGCTTTGTCGTATTCCATCGATTAAAGAAACTGAAAGGCAGAATCGTGAAATTGAGATTCATTCTATTGAAGCAGCACGGGAACTTATGAAAGAAGCTGCAAAGAAATTAAAAAGCCAATATGGCACACTATTTTCTGAGTTTGAATCAATGGAATTCGGAGGCATTGGAGCCTGGCTTTTTCCTGGTAGAGGTGCCAGCCCTAAGCATGAAAAAGCAGCCCAGCAGCGAGCAGAAGCCGATCCTGAGTTTAAGGCAATGATGAATGCATTCCGTGAGGAGATTGGAAAGGCAAATGAAGAACTTATACGTATCCGAGGGATTAATCCCGTTGATGAAGACCTGCTTAGAAAAGCTGCTTTGCAAACAAAGCTCGCGAAAAACCTGGCCTGCATTTCACCTTTTGCAAATTTTGTTTATATTGCCAGAGATCTGACAGGTACAGGCCTGCGAAGCTTGGATTACTTGGAACAGACTAAAGACGAATATGAAAATCAGTTACGACCGTATGTGGACAAGAAAATACAAGATGCGAAAGAAAAGAACCCGGCATTTGGGGAAGAGTCTTTTTTAGACGTTAGCGACCGGCCGCGTTTTGTGTTAAAAGAGGAGGATGTGTTGAAAGACAAATTAAACGAAGTGCTGCCTTACTGGGGGATACTCGTTTTGTTTAATGTCGTGTTTTTTGCAGGGGCGTTTGCGGGATTCATGAGATACGACGTGCGGTAGAACAGCGGCTTAAGTCCGGCTATCCGGCAAACCTAAAGCCGGAAGAAAGGAATTACATAACGGAGGACATGAATAGACGCAATCTCCGAGCGTATAGCATTAGGTAACTGAGGCCAACGCCGGACAATTTCAACGAGGTCTGAGAGTAGTTCTGAGGTGTCAATTTAAGCAACTATCAGGTTACCAGAACAAACGGAAGATTGTTTTGGGTGAAGTTAGGTTGATATTCGCTATCCCACAGGGTAAACTCACGCGGCTTTAGAATAATTAATGATAACCCGCTTAATGAATTAAAGGGTTAAATATTAAGGGCAAAAGATGCTCGCTTAGACGGTTAATAATGATATAATTTCTGATAAGTGAGACATGGGCTTATGTTTCAGGAAAAAATGTATTGGTGAACAAAGAAATATCAGACAATTCGGGGCATCAAGACAGCGTATCTTTACGTGAATACTCACCTGCTCAGGAGCTTTTCCACAATATTCCCTACATAGCTATGACGGTGCTGGGGGCGATTGTTTCGGGCGCGGCTATTGGCGGGACTGCCTGGGGCAAGATAGCGGCGGCGGCTTATCTAATATACGGGCTTATGGGAGCTTTTTGGATTATGATATTCGTGTGTCCCTACTGCGGGCACTGGAATACGAAATCCTGTCCCTGTGGATATGGCCGGATAGCCGCGAGGTTTCGGAAAAAAAAACCAATCGAATCCTTTAGCGAAAAATTCAAGAAGCATATACCTGTGATTGTACCTTTGTGGTTCATACCTGTTTTAGTCGGTGTGCCTTTTGTTATACGCAGCTTCTCCTGGACACTATTGGTCCTGCTTGTTGTATTTGCTCTTGATGCATTTGTGATTCTGCCGCTGGTTTCGAGAAAACATGGGTGCAAAGGATGCCCCCAGAAAGAGTCATGTCCCTGGATGAAGGGCAAGAGCATACCAGCGGCTTAACCTGCAAGGCGGTTTTGGAATTTAGAAGTAAGAATTTAGAATTGAGAATTACACAGTTTTAGAGATTTCAAATCCGTTGTTTTTCCTTTTTACACTTGAGCACATGTCAATTCGTAAGCCAGATCCCTCCACCCGTTCGACTTCACTCAGGGCAGGCTTTCGGTCGGGATGACAAAAATAAATCCCCGATTACGACATTCGAGGACAATGATTGCCGCATTGCTTCGCTCCTCCTAATGAACTAAGAAATCGCATTCGGCACGATATTATATGTAAGTATTGTAATAGAAACATGTTAGCGCGATTCAGCCAATATCTTAGTTTATTTTGCATGCATCCTGAGAATCAGGTGAGGTGCTCGCAATGACAAGAATAATGAGGTAAGTTTATATTTTCCAGGGGTCGTTTGTTTTTTCGAGCCAGCGTTTAAGCTCCGCGGTCAATTTACGTACTATTGACGGATTGTTGTCGGCTATGTTATTTAGCTGGTATGGGTCCGCAATATTGTCAAATAAGAGAACCTCTTTATTTGCATTTTTATCCGGAGTAATAGTAAAAGTATATCTATGTGTTCGCAGACCCCTTCTGCCGCCATGCGGGCCGGAGCAGTTGAGATACAGGGCAGATGCCGGTCTATTGCCTTTTTTGCCAAGCATAATTGAAGAATAATCAGCGCCTTCAACGTCATTTGGTATTAGTTCAGAGAATCCCATCAAACTTAGTAAACTGGGCATAATGTCAGGAGGTGTCAACAGCAGGTTGTCCCTGCGAGGGGGTATCTTTCCGGGCCAGCGAATTATGAAAGGGATTCCGATAGACTCTTCGTAAGGAACACTCTTGTGCATTCGATTGTGGGAGCCCATCATCTCGCCGTGGTCGGATGTAAAGACAACAATTGTATTGTCTTCGAGGCCTGCTTCTTTTAAGGCCGTAAGGATTCGACCAAACTGCTCATCAGTGCCGGTAACTGCGGCAAAATAGTTTTTAACGTGGGCTTTTGCCTGAGGATGGGGATTATTACGGTCAAAATTGGGACGGTTGAGCAGGTCCTTATAAGTTTTGCCCTCGTACATATCCACGTACTTTTTCGGCACCTGGTCAAAAGGAGTATGCGGTGGGTTCGGAGCAATGAACAGGGCAAAAGGTTTGTTCGGCTGGCGATACTTGTTTTGCGGATTTTTGATGAACTCGACGGCGACATCGGCCTCGTGTTTTGTGGACCATTCTTTGAAATATATTGGTTCCGTGCGTTTGGAGTCTTTTGTCCAGTAGCGTGGGTTAAGGTGCTGGTCACGGCAGTTGTAAGCGTGCCAGAATTCAAAGCCGTGACGACGGTGGGCAGGGACAAACTCGTCCCAGACGATGCCGCCGCCTTTGGTGCCGACGCGGCCTCTTCTGCGCCCAACATACGGCTCATGGGGCTTGTCTAAATGCCACTTGCCCAGATAGCCCAGACTATAGCCGCTATCGTAGAGAATATCGCTCAGACATCGTTCGTTTTGTTTGAGGAAGACAATCTGGCCGGAATTGCAATTTGTGGTAACACCGTTCGAGATTGGATACTTGCCTGTAAATAACTGAGCCCTAAATGGGCTGCAAACGGGATAGCTACTTACGGCATCAGTAAGAACCATGCTTTCAGATGCGAACCGGTCCAGAGATGGAGTGATAACCGGATCCTCATTCATATAACCTATGGCTTGCCGGCGAAACTGGTCTGGAAACATAAAAACGAGATTTGGAAGCCTGGAAGCTTTAGATTTTCTTACTGCTAAACAACCTGTCGCTGAAAGTGCAACTGCTATCGATGTTTTTCTTAAGAACTCACGTCGAGATAAAGTATGTGTCATTTTATTTTCTGCCTCCTTCTATTTTTTTGAAATGGAACATGGCCGCACGGCTATCGGGGGAATCGAAGCTGAAAGTGCTGCGAGCGGTTTTGGTTAACGTTACTGTCTTTTTATTTATTATATCGTAGCGAATGACCGTCCAGGTGCCGGCAGGCAGGCTGGCGATTATATTATTGTGGGCTTTATTCGTGCCGAGGACGTACTCGCGGCCGGGGAAGGCAAGGCCTCGAAAGTTGGGATGAAGGTTCGAGAAGATGCCGGTATCGGGAACCATTTTCCAAAAGGTGATATGGGTATCGATTATCTGTCGCAGGTATTTTAGATTGTCAGCGGCGGTGTGCCCGGCGGGGTTAAAACATCCCCTGAAATATTGTCCCAGTTTTGAGCCGGGTTTTTCGCCGGTTGTGCCGTAGCCGCCGCCAAGAAAGACGCCGAGGTGAGACTCAATGGTGTCTTGTTCGGTGTGCTTGTCACCTTTGCCCTGATAACTTAACTCGTCATTGACAGTCGGTTTGTTATGTGGTTTTTGGCCGTCCTTGTTTTGCCATGTATCTTGGATTACGTCGGCAGCATCAGGAAGATTGCGAATCTTTTTCTGGATAATCTGATGGTCGTTCCATGCGGGAAGCTCATCGAACTTGTTCGACCAGAGTGTGCGAGGTGTAGAATGCACGCTCAGAGGTGTCGGAAAGGGAAGGTATTGTTTGATGATGCGTCCGAACCGGGCAATTTCTTCCTCGGTATATTTGGGGGTCTTTATCTCGTATTCATTGCACAGGCATATCCATACATTAGGAAAGCTACCATAACGTGCGGCGACATATTTTAGCCATGGAGTGGGGTCACCGCCGTTATGTTCGGCGTGCAGGTTTGAGCGGGAGTCCCGGGTATCGGGACCGCACAGAATAAGGTCTGCAATCAGGTCGTGTTTATATGCCGTCTTTACGGCCATGTCAGCCCTTTGGCTGAACCATCGCGGATTTGGCCGGTGCGAGTAATTTCCGTGGTCGGTTAGTCGGCCGCTGTCATCGAAAAACGGCTTTTCCCGGGGATTGGGATAACGGTCGCAATGTAAGGTGAATCGAAGTTTTTTAAAGTATTTTGCATTGCCGGCTATATCGGCAGCGATGTTATTTCCGCTTGGCTTATTACCTTTCTGGTAGCCGGACAGAAACGAATAATGGGTGTTGCCGAAGATATAAGGATGGGAGCCATCCGAACGCATATACCAACGGCTGCCCGGACTTTTGGAATCGACAATCCAAAAGCCGGGATGGTCCGAGGATTTGACAGTTAAATAGTCATCCTGCTTTTGTCCGTGCAGGGCTGGTTTGTTCGAATAAACCTCAATTAGGTTCCAGCGTCCGGTTTTTGTCGGGCAAAAGCGAACTTTGAAGATATTGCCGCTTGTTCGGTCTTTGCCGTCACCGTCCCAGAAGCCGTGAATCTTATACTCGGGAGAACCACTTTCATGGCAGAAGCGGACCCAAAAATCAATATCGCGGGCGGGAACGTCTTTTTCGTTTTGCTCGGGGCCTTTGAAGGTAAGTTCAATGACGGAGTACAAACCTGCCCTTTCAATTTCCGCAGAGTAAATACACGAGGTAAAGAAAATATGAGATGCCAATAAAACAAAAAGACATTCAATTTTATTTATATGCCAGACCATTATGATTTTCCTTATTATATTATGTGTCTTCGGCCACATACATATCGCCGGGGCCGAGCTTGTCATACCAGGTAAACTTCATGATGATTGAAGTTACCGCCAGTACTGCAATAGAAATAAACAAGGTCTTATATTGCCTGATGACAATGCAGATTGGAATTACCATAAGGTTTAATTGCCAGATGATTCCGATAGCAACGTTAAATGCATCGCGGCGGAAATTATTATTTTTCTGAAGTTTCGGGTTTTTGCAGATAATTTTCTCGTGAACGGGCTTCCAGAATCCCCATGGCCGGACGTTTCGATAAAAGCTCTCCAGCACCTCGTCCTTTTCGGGTGGAGTTCGCAGGCAGACTACTATCGAAGAAATAGTGCTGATAAGCAGACTAAAGGGCAGGATATACATCTTATTTAAATCCGGTGCGATTAACAGCGGAACGAGAGCCGCCACAACGCCGCCTATCATACCGGCGAAGTAACCGTATCCGTTGAACCGCCACCAGTGCCACTTTAGTATGTTCGGCGCCACGTAACCACCATACAGGCCGAAAGCAATCCAGGTGGTAATGCCGTGTATTGACTTGATGTGAATACCAACGACGATTGCCACCACGACGAGCAGTACTGAGCAGAAATAACTGGAGTACATATATTTTTTTGTAGCCGCATTGGGATTGAGATAGCGTTTGTATATGTCATTGACCAGATATGCGGCCCCTGCATTAACGGTAGAATCAAAAGTACTCATAAAGGCGGCCAAGAGACCTGCTAAAAGGACGCCTACAAGACCCACCGGAACAAAATCCCTGATTACATAGGGCAAAATCTTTTCAAAATCAAATTTCTCTCCTGCCGCGAGCATCTGGTTGACCTGAGGGCTGAAATAAACCAGCCCTAATACTGCGATGCCCGTAATCATTAAAAACCGCGGCACCAATTGCACGATCGACATCCACCAGTTCTCCAGCGCCGCCTCTCTTGGATTTCGTGTGGACAATACGTGCTGCATCCCATAGCCCGGTGCCGGCCCGGCCATGCTCACGAGTAAACCCTTAAACAGCATCATCATTATTAATATACCGAAAAGAGAAAACCCGTCGCCTGTTATCTTGTTGTTGAGCTGGTCTATTAATCCACTCCAGTCCAGATTAAGCTTCCACCCGAACAGCAGCTCGTTCCATCCCGCAGGTACAACCTTGCTGAGTGCTTCCGGACTTACCTTGTTAATGGCGACAATTGCAATAAATACCGACGCCACGGTCAACAAGCCAAACTGAATAAGATCGGTCAGCACAACACTGTACCACCCCCCGAAAAGAAGGTATGCTGTCGTTATGCCTAAGATAACTATCCCATACATATCCGAAGAGGAAAACGGGCCCCAGGCAAGGTCCCATGGGAAAAATACTTCGGCGAATTTTCCAACGCCCTGGAAGGCATAGCCCAAAAAACCGACAGTCGCCACCAGCGCATAGACTACAACGCTGATATGTGATAAGTTTCCCCCCAAACCTTTGCCGAAGCGGGTCCGCATCCATTCAGCGCCCGTTAGAACATTAGAGCGCCGGATCCAGGGGCCGAGATATACCTGGCGGAAAACTCTGTCAAAAAGGGGCCAAATCCAGGGTATAAAAGCGGCTTTGAGGCCGTAAGTGAAAAGCATCGCAACGAACCACATCGTGCCTGTAATATCGAAACCGCTGGCGCCGTGTGATGTTCCTATCACGTACCATGGCAGCGACTTGCCGCCGAGGAAGTAGGCTTCGAGATTTTTCGAGGCGCGTTTTGACAACAGCCAGCCGATAATAACCACAGCCGCCAGATAGATGATGATAATGCAAATATCAATAGAGTGAAGCTCCATTTGTTTTCCTTTCTTTATGCCGGACAGGAAAGCAGGTAGTCTAAAAGTTCCTTTAGGCTGCATGTAGCTAAAGCAACGTACTTATCGGCGGCACCGTAATAAACGAACAGCGTTTCGTCTATCACAACTTTTCCACAGGGGAAGACACAACCCTTATAATAACCATCGATTTCGTAATCTTTTTCCGGCTGCATAATCCAGTCTCTTGTGCGGGCCAAAATCTTATCCGGATTTTCCAGGTCCAGAAGTAAAGCCCCAAGACGGTAGTATTTGTCGGAACCAACAGCATGATAAGTCGTCAGCCAGCCGTCTTTGGTTTTAATCGGCGGTGTGTTAATGCCGATCTTGCCGCACTCCCAGTCATATTTCGCTTTGGCAAGAAGCTTGCTTTGCCGGAAACCAAGCAGGTCGTCGGATGTCGATATCCAGATGGCCGGGAATTCCGTGCCATATTCATCTCCGACCCATTCCAGCGGTCTGTGCATCATAACAAATTTATTTTTTATTTTCTCGGGGAAGAGTATTACGTCTCTGTCGTCCAGCATAGGATCGGTCAAGCGCCCGGCACGAATAAAGCTCTTAAAATCCTCTGTTAACAGCAGGCCTGAGCTTGTTGCGTTGTTTCTAATGGCCCGCGGAAAATCCGGCGGGCATATCGGGGCTTTATAGCGGTTTTCTTCCGGCTGCCAGAACTGCCCGAAAGGGAAAAATCTGCATGCATAGGTAATATAATAGTATTCACCCATTTTAACCATTCTGGGGTCCTGTACCGTGCTGGCATCAAAACCATCTATACTGGGACTAAATGCCGGATTTTCTGAAACGCGCTCGAAATGATAACCATCCGAGCTGACCGCCAGTCCGAAATAACACTTATATTCCGGGTGTGCTTCGGCAGCTCTGTATAGGAGTATCACTTGTTGTTTTTCTTCGTCATACCATGCTGCGGGATTAAATACGGCCAGGTTTTCCCACTGGTTTTGTGGATTGGGGCAAAGAATCGGATTGCCTTCATAGCGTTTTAATTTCACCGGCAATTCTCCAAAACAAAATTGTTTCCGACTAAATAATCATGTATTAATCATTTGGTTCCTTCAGTGATTTTTATAGGTCGGAACCAAATTATTCTTTGAAATAATATCATAATTCCCCCACAAATCAAAAGCTTCTTTTGAGACTTCATCCTATGTCACGAGTTGCCCTGCAGGAGTGCAGCACGGTTGTTGTGGTTACTCTCTGCATGTTTAACTTTAGAAATTAATATGATTCTTTACATAATCACATTTTAAGGAGATAATAAGGTAGGAAATAATAACAGTTTTTCAGGAGGTAAAGACATGATGGGCAAAAATCAATTCAGCCGCCGTCAATTCATCGGAGGTACAGCCGCTGCAATGACTTTTTCCATCGTCCCCAGGCATGTGCTTGGAGGGACCGGCCGCACGGCGCCAAGTGACAGAATCAATCTGGCGGGAGTGGGTGTCGGGGGTGTTGGTCACGGCCAATTACAGAGTTGTGACAAACAAAATGCTCAAATTGTTGCATTGTGTGATGTAGATGATGAATACGCTGCCAAATCATACGACAAATGGCCCCAGGCCAGACGTTATCGTGATTATAGAGAGATGCTGGAGTCGGAACAAGATATTGACGCGATATATATTGGCACACCTGACCATACACATGCGTTAATTACAATAGCAGCGCTGAGAAAAGGCAAACACGTTTGCTGTGTGAAGCCGCTAACACGGACAATCGATGAGTGCAGACGTGTGGTAGAGGAAGCGCAAAAGGCCAAGGTGGCAACGCAGGTAACCGCTTCTGCAAACTCGACTGAGACAGGCTGCAGGACATGTGAGATGATTTGGGACGGGGCTATCGGAGATGTAAGCGAGGTACACATCTGGTCAAATCGACCCCTGTGGCCGCAGGGAATGACTCGTCCGAGGGGAGCAGATACAATTCCCGATACTTTCGACTGGAATCTATGGCTCGGTCCGGCTAAGAAACGGCCGTTTAAGAATGAGTGGCCAAAAGGACACCTTGCTCTTGAGCAGGTAAATGTACCAAATGTCAATCGCGTTCGCAGGGCGATTTACCATCCCTGGAATTTCCGCGGCTGGTGGGATTTCGGCACCGGTGCACTCGGTGATATGGGCTGTCATCATTTCAATATTCCAAAACGTGTGTTAAAACTCGGCCATCCTGTCAGTATCAGTGCAACATCAAGCCGGATAATGGAAGAGTCTGCGCCATTGGCCTCGATTGTCACCTGGGAATTCCCATCAAGAGAAGGCATGCCGCCTTTTAAGGCGGTTTGGTACGATGGCGGTCTCAAACCTCCTCGCCCCGCTGAACTGGAAAACGGGCAAAACTTGCCACAATCAGGTATAATGTATGTGGGTTCTAAAGGAAAGATGCTGGGAACGCGCATTATACCGGAATCTAAAATGAAAGCTTATAAAGCACCTCGTAAAACGCTGCAGCGCCGGGGCGGAACCTGGTCCGAATGGTTCGAAGCTATGCGTGGCGGGCAATCTGCCACCTGTCAGTTCGATTGGGCCGGGCCGTTAACCGAGATTGTTCTTTTGGGAAATATTGCCATTCGCACGGGCAAAGGAATCGACTGGGACGGCAGGAATATGCAGATAACCAATGACAGAGATGCAAACAATTACATAAAAGAACCTTATCACAACGGCTGGTCTCTCGATGTATAACAAAAAAATGGTTCTTCCGGGTAATGGGTAGGTCAATATGCGATCCCAATGACCGGATGAAGCCAAAAAATTAGCTGTAAATTAATGTCTTTGGAAACAACAGCGTTAATCAGAATATTTTTCTATATAAGCTGTGTCTTTCCGGGCATCGCAACAGGCCTGACGGGCAGCTCACCGAGCTCGTATTTCCCGGGTGACAGGTCAAGCCTGGACTTAATCGCCCAGTCCCATTTCATGGCCCGGCCTGTATAAGCACTCATTCTGCCCATGATAACAGTCATTGTGCTTTCAGCGAGTCTCTTGCACTCGTTAATAGGATTGCCCTGGCGAATGCTCTTTATTAAATTAGCATACTGAGCCACTTCACCGCTGTGGATATGGTTGTTAAAATTGTAAATTCTTTCACCTCTCGTATTGTCTATATATCCCTCACCACGCGTTGTATAAGTCGCCCCTTTCGTACAAACTACGCGCTCCCCAACACGAGGAGTGGAACCTTCAATCTGAGAGCTCATACTCATTACCCGAATACCTCCCGGATATTCATACTCGACTGTAAAGTGGTCGTAAATATTTCCGAATTCAGGGCCGGTCCGAACCTGACGCCCGCCCATGCCGAGGCACAAAACCGGGTGTGAGCCGACCGCCCAGTTTATAACGTCCATATTGTGCAGGTGCTGCTCGACGATATGGTCACCTGACAACCATACGAAATACGGCCAGCAGCGAATCTGCCATTCCATATCGGTCCACTTTGGTTTGCGATTCTCGAAGTGCCACCTGGAGCTGCCCCAGTTCCAGTAGGCCTGTCCGCCGACTATTTCTCCAAGCTCACCGTCATGAATGCGTTTAATAAGCTCCTGATACTGGGGCTGCCATCGCTGCTGCGTACCCACCACGATAGAGAGCCCTTTTTCATCAGCAAGTTTTGCCGATGCAAGAAGCGAGCGCACACCAACGGGGTCGACCGCGCCGGGTTTTTCCATAAAGATATGTTTATTACTGTTTAAAGCCGCCTTTACCATTTGTGGACGAAATCCCGGCGGTGTGGTCAACATTACTATATCCACTTGGCTCATAGCCATGACTTTTTTATAGGCATCGAAGCCAAGAAAGCTCGTTTCAGGGGTAACTTTAACTTTGTCGGGGAATTTCTTTTTCATATTGGCCAGGGAACTTTCAAGCCTGTCCCTGAATATATCCGCCATGGCGACCATTTCCACTCCATCGCCGGACCTCAGACAGTCGATGGCATCTCCAGTTCCCCTGCCGCCGCAGCCTATCAGTGCGACGCGAATGGTATCAGAACCCGCTGCAAAGGTCTTGCTTGTTGGTGAAAGCATCGCACCGGCCGAAATAGCTGCTCCAGCCTTTAAAAAGTCTCTTCGAGTTACGTTTTGCTTGTTGGCCTTCATTTTCGGTTACCTTTCTTTATCTTTTTTAAATATTTATTTCTGATAGTTGCTTATTTTTTAATGTTTTCCTCACACTTCATGGGTATTTCATGTGTGAATTTCCAGCTCTAACATAAAAAATGAAATTGCTTTGCAAATTATACCCTCACAAAGTACATTATGGAATTATACCAGTGTACAGATAGTTATGCAATGATAGAAATTAGTGTTTTACCGCTGGGATTGAAAGCCTGCATTTGATGTTGACAAGATTTACAGGTTTTTTACAATAACTTTTGTGACACAATCAAGCTGTCATGAGCTGTTTTAAATCTTAAACAATAAGGTCAAATATTTCTTTCGTGGGGAAATCATTATGAAAAGACGAACATTTCTTAAAAGTGCAGGCGGTATTGCCACAGGCCTTGCTATCCACTCTCTATCAGGATGCGAACAATCACTTTCGAAAAAACAGGACATGGTTGCCGGATTACCAAGGAGAATCCTTGGCCGGACGGGCGAGAAAGTATCAGTTGTAGGCTTTCCCGGACTGGCACTTAGCCATTATGACCAGGACCGCTGCAACACCGGCCTGCTCGATGCTTTCGAACGAGGGGTCAATTATTATGATGTAGCTCCCGCCTATGGAAGAGACGGCGACTGTGAGAAAAAAATGGGCATCGGACTTCAGGCCGTTAATATTAACCGCAGCAGCATTTTCCTGGCCTGTAAGACAAAGATGAGGGACAAGGAAGGTGCTCGTTCTGAGCTTGAGCGGTCATTGAAACGGCTTAAAACAGACTATTTCGATTTATACCAGATGCATCATCTTCGCACTCCCGAAGAGGTCAAGCAGGCTTTGGGGCCGGGTGGTGCTATCGAAACCTTTTTGGAAGCAAAGAAAGAGGGAAAGGTCAGGTATCTTGGATTCTCGGCACATACTACCAAAGGAGCACTCGGTGTAATGAACGGTTTTCGTTTTGATACGGCCATGTTCCCGATAAACTTTGTAGAGTTCTTTAAGATCGGATTTGGCGAACCCGTTCTCGAACTGGCAAACAAGCAGGGTGTGGCTGTCATGGCCATCAAGCCGCTGTCAAAAGGTCCCTGGCCTGAAGGCACCGAGAGGACACGTAAATGGTGGTATCGTGCGACGGAGACACAGGATGAAGTGGACCTTGCAATGCGTTTTACTCTTTCGAAAAAGCCGGTCGTAGCGGGAATCCCGCCTTCATTTCTCGACCTTCTCGATAAGACAATAGAAGCGGGGCGGTCATATCGTCCTATCAAAGAAGCCGAAACAATGAAATTGCAGGAGATAGCCAAAGACTGCACATCTTTATTCCTCAGAGAAGAGGAGCGAGTCGCACGTGGTGATTTTTCGCATAGCCCGATTTACGCCGACAGCCCGCATGAGTGTTGTCCGGGTACTTATGTTTAAGGTGATAGTCAATGCGATGGATGTAAAAGAGCATTACCAGAATCGCAGAGCTACTGTTGTTTAGCAAGAAAGTGTTCGAGAAAGATATAAATCTGTTCGTTCGATTCCGGAACTGGAGAGTGAGCCTTGCGGTTAGTCATGGCAACACTGTTCGCACGCTTGAGAAGTTTGTTAACGGCAATCGAATGATTAAGCGCTTTCCAGCGCTCAGGGCGATCTTCGGAACCGCCCGAAACCAGAAACGGTCTGGGTGCCATCAAAGCGTGCAATTCGTGGAGGTCGTATCCTTCGATGAATAGTTTCCTGTATGCACCGGTGCGGGGATTAGCTGCGTTTGGGATACCTCTTTGGCGTTGTTGATTGGGGTCAAATCCCAAGTACCATGGCTCCCAATAGTTCACGTTTGCCCGGCTCTCGTCGAATACAATTCCAGGGTCTGACCAGACAGTACAGGCAAATTTATCGTAGAGACAGGATGCGAACATTGCCCATTTTCCACCATACGAATGGCCAATGATACCAATTCGGTCAGGATCAACCTTGGGCGTGCGTGCAAGTGCAGTATGACAGTTGGCCGCTACATAAGCCAACGCAGATAGTGGCTGGAGTGTGGTTTCGTCTAAAGCCGATTCATACAGGGGCTTATAAGGAGCTTTTAAGCTGGCGAATTCCGGGGTTCCGATTGACAGTGTAACAAAACCACGCTTTGTTAGTTGATAGCCGAAATCCCGCAGCTCTTTACCCAGACCCACCGCTGTTTCGGCGTCATAGTAAACGATAAGCATAGCAGGAAACAACTTCATGCCGTCAGGAACAAGCAGATAGCCATCTACTGTCTGCCGGTTCGGTGCTATCTCAACACGTACCTGGTATTGGGTGAAGCTCTCACGACGTTTTTTCCCAAGGTATTCGATTTTGGGATTTTCAATCATTGGCGGCCAATGTCCCATGATACCGTGCCACGTTTTGATTATTTCATTTCTGCGTTTTTTCCAGTCCTGCTGTGTTTTAACGTGAGTTCCGTTATAGAATGTTAAAGGAGAGCGATATTTTCCAAAATCATTGGCGAGTTCCGGAGGCGGTCTGAAAAACGGGGCGATTTGCCTGGGAATATTATTAATAGCACGGTTGCTATCCATGCCACTTTGACTATGTGAAACAGACTGATTAAACAATAGTAACAGTATTAAAAAAGATAAATAAAAATTCTTTCTCATCAAAACCCACTTAGATCTAATTTATAAATAGAATTTTACCTGTTTCCAGGGCTTACCGTGACAGATTTCAGGAACCACCATAGAACACCAGGTCATCGTATGTTCGTTTGTCGTCACGTTTCTGCTGGTGCTTTTCGAGCCGGCCGTGGTATTCACAGTGAAAGAAACGACCGTCAAATACCGGAGGCGGTAACAGTGAGCCCTTGCCCATAATTGCTGCCGTCAAGTGTAAGAGTACCAAGGGTATTTCGTCGCCCGTTCTTGCCCACTGGCGGCCGGGGCGAGGGAACAAGCCCTTTGATGTCTGCATTGCAATAATATTGTCGGCAATGCTGCAGGCCAGCCGCAAGAATTTATCGTCTTTTGTTGCATGATATAATTCCAATAAGGCATAAATTGTTCGCCAATCGTTATGGTCGTTATCATACTTTATCGCGCTGACTATCTCACCGGGGCGGCCTATGTCGCCGAGGTTGAATTGCCGGAGAATATTGCGAGCCATCCGCCAATGTATTTTATCGGAGGTTAAACGAAAAGCCATGGCATAACCCCACAGAATGAAACCATCAGGTTTACGAGGTGCGAAAGATGCTGGAACGTAATAACCACTTCGAGATTCCTGCCATCTAATGGGTGTTCCATCAGTCATTAAAGCAATGAATTGGCCGGTTTTAGCATCGTAGCTATGTTGAGTATAAGCCTTCAGGTCTTCTGATGCCCAAAAAATAAACTCATGACCTATCATAGCGTATTTACCACCAGCGGGCATCAAGGCCAAAGCGGCCTGCATTTGCGCTAAAGGTAAAGTGTGGTACCGGCTTGTCTGGTGATAGGAGGCAACGATTTTAGCCTCATTGATATTGGGATGTACGTGTCCCAATGCGTCCTGTGCCCGGTCATGCTTGCGAAAGCTCAATTGCCCGCCACATAGCCCTGTCCCGGGGTTTTTGCCCTGCTGCCATCGATAGGCTAATCGGCGGGTCCATGTCAACACATCGGTGTTGTTATCGAGTATAGCAAGCATCGCACCGGTGTGCAATAGAGGCGGCGTAACATTGACGAAGGACAAGTTACTGCTTTGAGCTGGGAAAGGGACTTGAATATTTTCATTGAATATATGTTTCCAATTGCGTGCTACCGGCTTCTTCGTGTTCGCGTGTCGATTATAATCCAACAGCGACCAATCGAGAATGTGTCCCATCCAGACTGACTCCATCAGTTTTCGAGCGGCCGGAGCGTTGACCCTCCACATTAACCGATAGTATGGCTGATGGCTCTTCAATTCATGTACATTTGCATACTGCCCGACCGGTTGTTCTTTCTCAAGGTCCCAAGCCATGTGTCCGCCCCAATAAAGAAGTCCATTCGGTGTGGTGAGGTTTTGTAGTGCATAGTCAGCAGCACGTTCTGCCGCCTGGCGGTACTTTTTCTGAGAAGTTAGTGCAGTTAAGCCGTCGAGAGTACGCAGCAGCGGCTGCTGGCTGGCGAAATTTGACAGCACC
Source organism: uncultured Pirellulales bacterium (assembly GCA_964653075.1). Lineage (GTDB taxonomy): Bacteria > Planctomycetota > Phycisphaerae > Sedimentisphaerales > Anaerobacaceae > NIOZ-UU13. The sequence continues at coordinate 74,288 of CAZZAX010000002.1, read as the reverse complement.
CATGTTTCGCCTCGACATTCCCATTTTACAGGCTCCAGAGTTGTCACATTAAGACCATCTACGAAAAGAGGTGTGGTATTATGGCCGTAGATGTCTCTTCCACTTTGTATTACCCTGTCAGCGAAGGTACGGACAGCATCGAGGTACTTGCTGTTTTGCCCAGCATACAAGGTGCCGGAAGAAAAAACTGTTAGTGCAATAAGGAATAAAACGATCTTAGGAATAGTAACTATTCTCTGTTTGTATCTCATATCGTAACCTCTCACATATTTAGCAACGCAGTTCTGCAGACATATAGATAAAACAATCTATTCTATTACCTCAAGCTATATGCATAAAGGAATTCTCCATGTCGTATGTAAAGCCTACCACCACAGACCACAGGATGAGCCCAACTATTGCCTTTTCCGCCTTTTGGAATTTCGAATGAGCTGACCAGCTCATGTCCCATATAAGTAGGTCTAACAAGTCCCATGACACCGTCTATACTTAGTGCGTAGAGCATTCCATCGGCGTACGTAAGCGATACTTTCCCTACACACTTATCCATATATTTATTCCGGCCGGTTTTCCAATCCAGACAAACCAATAAGTTTCTATTGCGGAAGGTGCTCGTACCGTAAAGGTTTCCGTTAATCAGGATGACTCCACCATGGTGATTGTCGAGTTCTTCTGTACGCCAAATTTCTTCGAGTGATACCTTGCCGTCTTTGACATTAATCTTCCATTTTACGGAGCCTGCCTTCAAGGTGCTGATAAAGACCTCACCATCGTGAAAAATGGGCATCAATACGTTTTCGTCCGCATAAGATTTGTGTTTAATGCGCCAAAGCAACTCACCGGTGTCGGCATTTACACCGATCATGCTTTTGGAAGTCAGAGTTTTTATAATTCGTAATCCCTTATACTCAAATAAAGCCGGAGAGGCATATCCGGCTACTTCTCCTATGCTGGGTGTTTTCCAAATAACCGCCCCGGTTTTCTTGTTGAGGGCAACCATGGAGGTTTGAGGGCCTCCAGGAAGAGAAATCAGACGATCACCATCAACCAATAATGATTCAGACAGAGCCCATCTGGGAATCTTGCTTTTAAATTTGTCAATAATGTTGAACTGCCAAATTCTGTCTCCGGTTTTGGCGTCCAGGCAGATAAGATTTCCAAGAGGGCTTTGATGATACAGCCTGTTTCCATCAATTGTTGGAGTTCCACGGCTTCCAGGACGACTACCGGGACCATCTCCAGTCCAGGGCTTGCCGTTTTTTACTTTCCATAAAATTTTGCCCTCTAAGTTTAACGCAATGATGACTGTATGCTCTCCGATACTACTGGCTGTGTAAATCATTCTATCTACAATGGATATGCTGGAGTACCCATGTCCCAGACCTTTTGTTGTCCAAATCAGGTCAGGTCCATTCTGTGGCCACTTTTTAAGGAGTCCCTTTTCCGTAGAGATATTATCTCGATTCGGCCCGTGAAATTGGGGCCAGAAAGAGTCCTGATCTGCGGAGTAAGCGACACTTGTCAAGATAAGACTCAGAGAAAATATGAGAAAGATTACTTGTTTGTTTATGATTTTTGATGTGAACATCCGACTCGCTCCTTTTTAACGACTTTTCACGTTCTACTTTTCTCTGAAGAGACCTATACCCTTCAATTTGACTTTATATACGGTAGTTTGCTGTTAACAGCCGATTCTACTTTTTATACATTACCATGTTTGAGTGAAAAAAGCAACTGTCACGAGCGTAACTAACATATATAATCCCCATTAGAATGAATTATATGATACATACAAACAGCTTCGCTGTTCAGCATGAACCGGTACGTAAAAAAACGTTGCACTCCTTGATTTTCTGTCAACCGATCAGCCTAATCGCACGTCGTAGCATATAATGTAAGAAGAAGCGGTAAAAGGCTCTGCTGGAGAAGTTTGCTCGGGCCCGATTTAAAAGGAGAGCCTATTGTACTAATGAACAGTTACTCACTATGTTAAGGAGATATGAAATGTGTCGTTTTAATGTCTTATGTTTACTTATTGCCATTATGGTTGTTGCCTGCAGTTCCGCAGAATCAACTCCATCACAGCCGAAATCGTTAAATCGGGTCGGCTATATAAAATCAGTAAATCTGCCGGAAAAAGCTTCCTCTCATACTTTTCGTGAACAGATACCACATCCTCTATACCCCAACGTACTTGATAAGCAACCGACTATTCCTTCTCCATACATAACGGAAAACGGGATGGAGATTCTAACGGCCATTCTGAAGAACAATAAATACGTTTTTATACCGGTTACCATCGAAAATGGAAAGCCTTTGCACTATAGCTACAGAGTTTCAACTGTATATGGCAAAGATCAACAGCTTCATGTGGATCGTGGTGATTTTCCGACTCTGGCCAGAACCGGACTCCACGCGGAAGCTGAACTGGATGGTAAAGGCATGATAACGGGTGTTCCCGTTGATGTTATCACTTACATCGGTCGGCCCTGGAGATTCTCAGGGGCTGGGTTTATGGCTGAAGATGAGGATATCATCTCCGTCCTAAAGGGGGACAACGACCTGGTCAGAAAACTGGGATTGACCCATCCACAGATGGCCAGACCTCTCTATCACGTCTGGAATATGATCCTTCAGGAAATTCAATGCGGAAGGTGGGGAAGGTTCTCCGGCATCCAGTGTTTCTTCTACAACGGCAATAAGATTACGCTTCGGGCAGAAAGCATGAAAGGTTGGCAGATATCCATATTTCAGGATGAGATCCAGGGCAGATTTGATATCGACGTCCAACGGATGCTCACCCCTGCGGAACGAGTATTCCTACAGGAGAAGTACGCTCATCTGTCCGCCGCACAGATGGCTGAGCTGAAAGAGAAGCTCACCCGCTTCCATTTCAGTGAAATGGTCCCCTATTACATCATGCGCTACGGTTTCTATGAAGGGCATACGGACTATCGGGCCGATCCCATTGCCATAGCGTGTATCTTCGGACTAAAAAGTGTGGAAGAGATTGAGAATGCTTTTCGGGGCAGCCTATATAGCACCCTAATCAAGCATTTTACAGACTAATATCCCCATTCAAAACAAGTCCTTTCGAAAATATTTTGGATTAATTTTTTCGGCATGCTTATTGCAACAACAATAGGGGGCCTTAATTAAAATTGGCAGTGCTATATAACGTTTGTGCAAGGTGTCCGATTAGTAACTGTGGATAGATTAAGTTAAAGAAACATTTTAGAATAGCTGAAATTTCAGGAAAGATATGGTATTTTATTATGATTGGAACAGTTTTCTTTAGTATTTTTGTTTAATGATGGAAAAAAATTTTATGTCATCAACGGTAATAACTGTTAGAAACATCAGTAAAAGCTTCGGTAAAATCCAGGCGGTGCGCAACCTGAGCTTTTCGGTCGAGCCGGGTATTTGTTTCGGATTTTTAGGTCCGAATGGTGCGGGCAAAACGACCGTGATGAAGATGCTCTATGCTAAATGTATGAGGGACAAAAACAGCGACAGCGAGGTGGATATCTTCGGACATGATCCGGTTAAAAATGAACTCGCAATAAAATATCTCTCCGGTGTTGTCCAGCAGGAAAATAATCTCGATGACGAGCTTAACGTCATACAGAACCTGATGATTTATTCGAAGTTTTACGATATACCGGTCATTGCCGCCAAAAAACGCATCGAGTATTTGCTCGATTTCCTTGAGCTTTCCGAGAAAGCCGATTCGAAAATCAAAGAGCTTTCAGGCGGCATGAAGAGAAGGCTCGTGATAGCACGAGCCCTGTTGAATCAGCCAAGACTTCTGATTCTCGATGAACCCACTACAGGCCTGGATCCGCAGGTACGCCACCTGATATGGGACAAAATCCGTCAATTGAAAAAGCAGGAGACAACAGTGCTGCTGACAACTCACTATATGGAAGAGGCGTTCCAGATTTGCGACTGTCTGCTTATAATGCACAAGGGGCAAAAAATAATGGAAGGCAGGCCGAAGGAACTGCTGAAAGAAAACATAGAAAAATACGTTCTTGAGGTTTTCGACAGAGAGGATGTCCATCAAGTTAAAGACGATATGCTCGGAGACATTATCAGAGCCGACAGTACGCCCGGAGTTACACGTTACCATTCCGATGATTTAGAAGGGCTAAGAAATCTGGCCACGTCCTGTCTAACGGCCGGCAATTATCACATAAGGCAGACAAATCTCGAGGACGTTTTTTTGAGAGCTACAGGGAGACAGCTTAATGACAAACAGTAATGCATTCAAATATCCGCCCCTCCATCGAAGACTGTACAGCGTTTGGTATCGTCATATGCGAGTATATACAAAGAACATCCTGAGTAACGGATTTCCTCCCTTTTTGGAACCTCTGATTTTCCTGGTCGGCGTCGGGCTCGGATTGGGAAAATACATCACCGAACCGATGGGCGGAGTCAAATATATTGAGTTTCTTGGCGCAGGTTTGCTGGTAACAACCGCAATGTTTACATCTGCATTCGAATGCAGTTTCGGGACTTTTATACGCCTTGAGTTCGAAAAAGTGTACGATGGGATGCTCGCCGCACCAATGACTGTCAACAATCTCATTATCGGTGAAATGCTTTGGGCAGGCTCTAAGGGATTGTTTTTCTCATTCGCCGTTTTGTGCATACTTTCAGCATTCAGAATTGTTGCTCTGCCTTACGGCTTGCTCGCACCTCTGGTCGGATTTTTAACCGGAGTTATGTTTGCGGCGGTCTCTTTGTTGATAACATCTTTTGTAAAAACAATCAACCACTTTAATTTCTATTTTACCGGTTTTATATCACCGATGTTTTTCTTTTCGGGAGTGGTCTTTCCGATCGCGAATTTACCGGCTGTAGTCAGGCCGTTAGCTGAAATTGTCCCCCTGACTCACTCGGTCAGATTAGTCAGAGCAATATGCTCGAACAGTTACAGACCGATCTTGTTGCTTGATTTACTCTACATCGCTGTCTTTATCATTGTAGTCGGCTTGTTCGCAATAAAAAGACTTAAAAAAAGACTGGTGAATTAAGAAACGGTGTTTAATCTCCTCTTTACAACCTTGATGTAAAAAAACGATTGGTATGTTACAGAACTCAGTGATTCGAGCGGCGGAGATCTTTTGAAGTGGCCAAAGCAATCACGCGACCCTGGTCCCCGACTGCGCAGTAGAAGTGATACACAGTTTCTTTGTGTTTTATAACCCACGGTTTGTGTGCGTATTGCCGGTCCCATGATTCGGATGGCTCAATCAAATCAGGGCCTGTCCATTTGGTCCAGTGGACCAAATCATAAGAGCAGGCGAAGGTATCAAATGCCTTCGGCCTCCAGAACGCGCCAAAATAAAACATCACCCAAACGTTACCGATACGTGTGATCTGTGGATCTCCCGAGATCCCTTTGCCGTTGTCGATTACGGGCGTTTTGCCGTAGCGAAGCCAGTGTATCATATCATTTGACACGGCCATACCGATGCTCTCATAGCCTTTGTTGGGTTTTCCGTTATAGAACATTACGAAAGGATAATCCAATGTTTTGTTCTTATCGTAAATGATGTGACTTTTGTATTGAGTAAGTTTCTCAAAATCGCGCACATCAGGCTGGTCACGAGATAATACAGGCTCATTCAGCCGGTTCCATTCGACGGGTTTTGTCGGATTAGTTGTCCATGCGATGCCTATAGCTAAAGGGTCGGTCTCATACCCTTTCAAGGCACCACCTATATAGGACAGCCAATATTTCTCATTGTATTTCTGCAACGTGTAGGAGCCGCCCCAGAGGAAATCCTGAAGTGCTATATACCCGGCAACCTGATTTTCGTCCCATCTGCCCGGCTGAAAGCGGAGGATTTTCCCTAAAGGTTTCCAGTTGGTAAGATCGTTGCTCTCGGCTATTGCCGTTTCATATCCGTTACCGTCGAAAATGATATACATCATATACCACTTTTTGCCAAAGGGGAACACGCTCGGGCAGTCAACCTTTGAATTGTTCTGTCCTTTAAGAATAATACCATACTTATATGGCGTTTTTATCTCTTCGTATATACGCTCCATAACATGTAAATCGACGTCCTTTCGAATAGATATGGAAGGTACGACTTTGCGCATAAAGTCATCATAAGACGGGCCAGAGCGAGGCAATGCGAAAATACATAAAAATAAAAAGAAGGCTTTCCCTTTATTCATTAAAATACTCCACTAAATTAAGGCCGATTTTCGACAGATGGAAATTATATTCAAGTCTTTCGTGTAATACAACTTAGTTATACAAGTGAACAGGTCGATTGCAGGAAATTCACTGTTTTTTTACTTGCTCTGGAATTACTTATGTTATATGTTTTGGCTATTCTATCCCGAGGTGTTAGCTGCAATGAACCGGGTACGGAGCATTAAAATATTTTTTGCCGATTATCTTAAAATCTGAAGTTCTACATACGCCTGATTTTGTTCTGGAGGTACTTATGGATTATACTTGTTCTGATATTGCACAAATGATAGACCACTCACTGCTGAGACCTGAACTGACTGAGGAAGATGTTCGCGAAGGTTGTGAGATTGCAAAGAAATATAAAGTCGCGACCGTCTGCTGCCGTCCGTCCGAAGTTGTTTTAGTCAAACAGTTACTTCAGGATTCAGATGTCAAGACAACTACAGTTGTCGGTTTTCCACACGGTTATAATAAAACCGAGACGAAAGTCTTCGAGGCCGAACAGGCCATCAAAGATGGTGCGGTCGAGGTGGATATGGTGATTAATATAGGCAGGCTTCTCGATGGTGACTATGAATACGTCAAGAAAGACATCCAGGCGGTTGTTGAGACAGCTCACCATCATAACGCAGCGGTCAAGGTGATTTTCGAGAATTACTACCTTACCGATGAGCAAAAGAAGGCTGCCTGCCGGCTATCAGAAGAGGCCGGGGCAGACTTTGTCAAGACCTCAACAGGTTTTGCGGGTGGGGGGGCAACGATAGAGGATTTACAGCTAATGAAGTCCAGTGTTTCTGAAAATGTGCAGGTAAAGGCTGCCGGCGGAGTACGCGACCTGGAAATGGCTTTGAAGGTCAGAGAGATTGGCTGTACAAGATTTGGAGCGACGAGGACAGAGACAATTATGGAGGAATGTTATAAGGGAAGCGGGCAAAAGTAATTGGCCGTTTCATGCGCATGACACGGAAGGCAGGATAAAACGCGTATTTTGGAGGTAAAAATAGTGAAAAATAAATATTATCCAAACTTATTCAGTCCAATTCAGATTGGCAATATGCTCGTTTCCAATCGGGTTGCGATGGTACCGACAGACATAAGCTCATCCAATGCGGACGGCTCTATAAATCAAAGGGTAATAACTTATCATGAGCAAATCGCCAAGGGAGGCTGCGGCTTTATCATTATCGGTGCAACCACTCCTGATAAGGCAACAGGCAGGCCGACAGTAACATGTGTGGCTGCCGACGAGGACCCTTTGATTCCGGGTCTTGCAAACCTTGCTGAAGCGATTCATCGTTACGGCGCAAAGTGTGCTGTTCAGATACAACATCCGGGTCGCCAAGCGGCCTGGCCCCGTAAAAACCTGATGTCGGCCAGTGACCATGTGCTTGATGTCCCCGGCTCTGCAGGTCATGAGGTCATATACGCCGAGAGCATTGCCCAGGGCAAATCTATACGTGCTATGACAGTCGAGGAAATCTACGATCTTATAGAGAAGTTCGGGGAAGCAGCCTGGCGGGTGCAGCAGGCAGGTTTTGATTCGGTTGAGCTTCATGCTGCCCATGGCTACCTGATTGCACAATTTATGAGTCCATTTGTGAACAAGCGGAATGACCGATTTGGGGGGAGTTTTATGGGCAGGATGCGTTTCACGATGGAAATTATCAGCCGGATTCAAATGAAATGCGGAAAAAACTTTCCACTTGGTATACGCTATTCGGGTGATGAATGGATAGAAGGGGGACGCAGACTCGATGAGACCGTCAGGGTGGCGATGCTTATGGAGGAAATGGGTTTGGCCTACGTTGATATCAGTGCTGGGATATTTGAGTCACCCGGAACAGTTATGGATCCGATGTATTATCCGGAAGGATGGAATACGTACACAGCCGAGGAAGTCAAGAAGCACGTCAGCATTCCCGTCATTACGAGCCATTCCCTGAGGAATCCGGATTACTGCGAGAAGATTCTGTCCGAGGGCAAAGCCGATATGGTCGGTTTCAGCCGTCAGTTAATTGCGGATGCTTATTGGGCCAATAAAGCGAGGATGGGTAAGAAAGAAGAGATACGGCGTTGTATTTCCTGTCTTGTCGGCTGCTGGCAGGAATCGCTGATGATTAAGCGGGACATGCGATGTGCAATCAATCCGGCGGTTGGGGACGAACGATTCATCCACATTAAACCTGCCAAGAAATCATGTAAGGTAGCAGTTGTAGGGGGCGGCCCTGCAGGTATGGAAGCAGCGCGGATATGTACTTTACGAGGGCATAAGGTTACTGTATTCGAAAGAACCGGTGAGCTTGGTGGAGCAATGCTTTATTGCTGCACGGTGCCGGGAAAGAACAAAATGCGTTGGCATGCCGATTGGCTCAGACGGCAGATCAAGAAACTTGGTATCGAAGTGAAATATAGAAATGTACCAAAGGTAAAGAACTTGAAGGAATTTGATGTTGTTTTACTTGCGGCAGGAAGCAGGATTTCAAAACCGGACATTCCTGGAATTAATCTATCTTTTGTGACTACGTTTGAAGATGTTCTGCGGTGTAAGAATACGAAATGTGAGTACTATCCGAAAGATAAAGGAAAGCCCTTTAAGTGCGGAAAAAATGTTTTAATCTGGGGCGATCACTTCGGTGCAGCCGATACCGCCGAGATGCTCGGTTGTGCTGGCATGAGGGTTACGATTGTTACCGAGAACAATGACTTTGCCGAATGGATGGAGCCTGTTCATCGAGATGTGATGATGAAGCGGTTTTCATGCGGCAATGGCGAAGGCCTGAAAAGTAAAAAGTATGCTCATCCTGTTACTATCATTCCTAATTCCTCTGTTTTGGAGATTAAAAAAGATGGCACGGTGGTTATTGTCAACAGTGAGTTCGAAAAGTCCACTATGAAGGTTGATACGGTTGTTCTTGCAAGGGTTGTACCTGATGACAGTCTCTATGAAAGCTTTTTGGAGGCCGGTTTGAATGTGGTAAGGATCGGGGATGCCAAAAAGGTCAGAAATATTAGAGGTGCTGTAACCGACGGTGCCAACGCTGCTTTGGTTATTGAAGAAGGTGTAATGCTGAATGCGAACAACGAGCTAATTTCAAATCTTCCCACTGGAATTGACCTGTCGTAGATATGAGCGATAAAGGGCAGAGTGACACTAAGAACAGCAGGTTGTGTGAGAGGATTTGCCGGGCAACTAAAATCATAGTGGCTGATTTATTAATGAAGGATAATTTATATGGGAAAAATAAAAGTCGGTGTTATCGGTACGGGTTTCATCGGACCTGCCCACATTGAGGCGCTAAGGCGTCTGGGAAACGTAGAAGTAGCAGCTCTTGCCGAATGTTCTGAGGAACTTGCCAGCTCAAAAGCCGAGTCGCTTGGTATCGAAGAATATTATGGTGATTATAAGGAGCTTCTGAAGAAAAAGGACATCCTCTCTGTCCATATCTGCTCACCTAATTACCTGCATTTCCAGATGGCCAAAGAGGCGCTTGAAGCAGGTAAGCATACTATATGTGAGAAGCCCCTTGCTATAAGTGCGGCCGAAGCTCAGGAGCTTGTGGAACTTGCTGAAAAAAAGGGCCTTGTAAACGCGGTGAATTTTAATATTCGTTATTATCCTCTGAGCCGGCAGATAAGAACGATGGTTGAAAAAGGCGATGTTGGTGATATTCTCGCCGTACAAGGCTCGTATCTGCAGGATTGGCTTTTCTATCAGACCGATTACAACTGGCGGCTGGAACCCGGACAATCGGGTAAGTCACGGGCCATCGCTGATATCGGTTCCCACTGGATGGACCTTATCGAATACGTAACCGGCCTTAAAATCCGGGAGCTATGTGCCGACTTTGCGACATTTCATAAGATTAGGAAAAAACCATTAAAGCCGGTTGAGACCTACGCCGGCAAGGTACTTAAGCCGGAAGATTACGAGGATATGCCTATCGATACCGAAGATTACGCTACGGTACTTTTTAGATTTGAAAATGACGCGCGCGGGGTAATGACCGTCAATCAGGTGGCCGCAGGAAGAAAGAACAGACTTTTCTTCGAGCTTAACGGCTCGAAGAAATCCATATCATGGGAATCCGAGGCACCGAACCAGATATGGATAGGCAGGCGGGACGGCAACAACGAAATTATGATGAGAGACCCATCTCTTGTTTACCCCGAAACAATGGCACTGATTGACTATCCCGGAGGACACAACGAGGGATTTCCGGACACCTTCAAGCAAATGTTCAAGGAAGTGTATGCTTGCATATCCGGCCAGCAGTCAGCCCGAACTTGCTTCCCAACATTCAAAGATGGACTACGTGAAATAGTTCTTTGTGAGGCAATTATGGACAGTAATAAAAATAGAAGCTGGATTACGGTAAAATAATAGGAGCTATATAAAATGATGAAGCTTGGTTTTGTAAGTGCGATCCTGGCGGATCAGACATTCAAGAAGGTAATATCTTTTGCTGCACAGGCGGGATACTCGTGCGTCGAGATTATGTGCTGGCCCGTGGGCAAGGCAGAGAGACGCTACGCCGGAGTTACACATATTGATGTAACGGACCTTTCAAAGAAGAAAATAGATGTAATTCAAAATACTCTTGAGCAAAATGGTGTTACTATCTCGGCCCTTGGGTATTATCCTAACCTGCTTGAAGATAATAAGAAAAATTCAGACCGTTATATCGCTCATATAAAGAAAGTCATTGATGCCGCCGGTCGATTAGGCCTTGAGAACGTAAACACTTTCATCGGCAGGGACCACAAGAGCAGTGTCGAAGACAACTTCAAACGATTCAGGAAGGTCTGGCCGGGCATCATCAAATATGCCGATAAGCGAAAAGTCAAGATTGGCATTGAGAACTGCCCGATGTTTTTCTCTAATGACGAATGGCCAGGTGGTAAGAACCTGGCATCGTCGCCGGCGATTTGGCGAAGGATGTTTGAAGAAATTCCATCGGAAAATTTCGGTCTTAATTATGATCCTTCCCATTTGATCTGGCAGTTTATGGATTACATCAAGCCGATTTACGAGTTCAAGGAGCGTATATTTCACGTACACATTAAAGACGCCAAATTGATGCGGGAAAAACTTAACGACGTCGGCATTTTAGCAACTCCGCTGTCGTTTCACAATCCGAAGCTGCCGGGCCTGGGAGACGTTGATTGGGGCAAGTACTTCTCGGCCTTGACGGACATAGGATATGACGGTGCGGCTTGTGTCGAAGTCGAGGACCGCTCATACGAAGGCTCTTTGCAGATGCGAAAGCAATCCCTGATTCAAAGTCGCGAATATCTCAAGCAATTTCTGGCTAAATAGAGCTGTCTGCTTATGATTGAAATAAAAGACAAGGTAAAGCACTTTCTGAAAGACAACGAAATGTACTATGAAGATATCGACATGGATGAGTGCTGCGATATATTCATACAGGAAATGCAGGCAGGTCTTGAGGGCAGGGACAGCTCACTTGCGATGATTCCCACCTATATCGAAGCCGGCAAGGACATTCCTGCCGGCAGACCTGTTATTGTTCTGGATGCCGGCGGTACGAACTTTCGCATAGCTACAGTTTACTTTGATGAGTCGGGTAAGCCGGTTATTAAGAACTTCATTCAAAAACCTATGCCGGGACTTGATAAGGAAGCGAGCAAAGAAGAATTCTTTGCAACTATAGCCGAGTATATGACCGGAGTCGTAAATGTAAGCAGCCACATTGGTTTTTGCTTTTCGTATCCGACCGAGATACTTCCAAGTAAGGACGGCAGATTAATCAGATTTTGCAAGGAAGTAAAGGCCAAGCAAGTCGAAGGAGAATTGATAGGTGAGAATCTGGTCACAGCAATCGAGGCGGCAGGTTACGAAGGCGGTAAGCGAATAGTGATACTGAATGATACGGTTGCGACTCTGCTGGCAGGAATATCTGCATTTCCAAACAGGGCTTTCGATAGTTATATTGGATTCATTTTGGGTAGCGGTTCTAATTGTTGTTACATAGAGTCAAATCGGAATATCAGGAAGAGGGCTAATCTGGAACCGGACAAAGAGCAGGTTATAAATGTTGAATCCGGCTCGTTCGGAAAAGCACCGAGAGGGAAAGTCGATTTGGAATTAGATGAATCGACTCTTGATCCCGGCAGATACACTTTTGAAAAGATGTTTTCGGGCGTCTATCTGGGAGCGCTTTGTTTAGAAACGCTCAGAGAAGCAGGGGGGCAGGGCCTTTTTTCAAAAGATGTTACTGAGGAATTACTTGCCATTAAAGATTTGGAGACGAAGGATGTAAACAGCTTTATTCGATTTCCTCAGGGAGACAATCCTCTGGCCGTACGTTGCACAAAGGATAACGAACAGGACTGTGCTGCGGTATGGCATGTGCTGGATGCCTTAATAGAAAGAGCGGCCAGGCTTACTGCAATTTTGCTGTCTTCTGTCGTTCTTAAAACGGACAAGGGTAAAAATCCCTGCACGCCGGTTTGTATTACAGCCGAAGGTACGACATTTTATGAGTTAAAATCCCTCAAGACAAAGGTTGAGTTTTATCTTAAAAGCTTTCTGGAGGAAAAACATAATCGCTTCTTCGAGATTGTGAGTGTGGAAAATGCGACATTAATCGGTGCCGCTATTGCGGGTCTGACGAACTGATGCCGAACGTCTGCTGTTCGGAATGATTTTTTTGATTTCTCGTGCTATAAGAAAGTATAAATATTGTTATGGAGGTGAAGAAAATGAAAAGCTTCTACTACATTTTGATTGTATTGTTTGCGATAAGCCCTCTTGCTTTGCAAGCCGGTGAGCCGATTTTCATACCCGTCAAAATCGACGGCCCTGCTCACGAGCCTGCCAATCACAGTTATTGGTTCGGGCCGTTTTGCGAGTGCTGTAGTGTTCTGGACGTAGATGGTGACGGTGACCTTGATATCGCTTCCGGCAGGAACTGGTATGAGGCCCCAAATTGGACCAAGCATGCGGACTATCGTGACGGTGCGGAGACCAATGGCCCGGAGACCGACGACAACAGCGAATTTGCAATGGACGTCAACTTCGACGGGCGGGTGGATATCGTCAGCTCGGGATGGATGTTTTTGAAGGGGGCCTTTTGGTACGAGAACCCCGGCGACAATAATGCTGCCTGGAAATCCACAAGGATTCACATGGCCCTGAATATGGAAGGGGTAATCCACGGAGACATAGATGGTGACGGGGATGATGATATCTTATGCAATCACTGGTCCCTGGTCAAAGGCCAGGGCATGACATGGCTTGAGCATATCGACAAAAAGCCATGGTTTGTGGAGCATGTTGTCGGCACCCAGGGTGATGTTCATGGCAATGGCTTAGGTGATATCAACGGGGATGGTCGAGTCGATATTGTTACCCCGGCTGGCTGGTATGAGCAGCCGAGACGTGCGACGGACAAGCCCTGGAAGTTTCATGCTGACTATCGATTCGAGCCTGCCAAGGGCAGGGGAGGCGCTGGTTCGCACCCTATCCTTGTGTATGATGTCGATGAGGACGGCTTGAATGATATTATAATCGGTTCTGCTCATGCATATGGCTTAGCATGGTTGCAGCAGAAGGTTGACAGAAATGGTAAACGCAGCTTTACAAATCACTGGATCGACACCGAATTCAGCCAGTTTCATACAATGGCACTTGGCGATTTGAACGGAGACGGCAAGGCTGACCTGGTAACCGGTAAGCGTCTTTTTGCCCATCATGGCAATGACATTGGGGCTTTCGAGCCGCTGTACGCATTCTGGTACGATATCAAGGGCGGTGAGTTTGAACGGCATGTCCTTTCTTTTAACCATTTGCCGTATTATCCGGATGAAGAAGGAATCAATCCACCGCCTAATTACGTTGTAAGTGTTGGAATGAAGCTCAATATTGCAGACATGAACAAGGACGGACGTAACGATATTATCATAGCAGGAAAAGGTGGTCTCTATGTATTTTTCAACCACGGTTTCCCAACAACTCCACCCCGCGCACACAAACTGCCGCCGCATGAAACATATCCCACGTGGAGGTCATGGCCGGGTTATGGAATACTGTTTAACGGCAAGGACTTTACCGGCTGGAAAGTGCCCCAAGGTGATAATGGTCATTGGAAGGTCATTGAAGGCGTAATCGATTATGATGCGATGTCCGAAGCTAAAGGTAATAAGAGTCTCTGGACCGAAGAATTATTCAAAGACTATGCCCTGCACGTCGAATGGCGGTTCAAGCGCACTTCCGGCCTGTACCCGATGCCAACAATTCTTCCTGACGGTTCACTCAAGACCGACGCCAAAGGTAACGTTATTAAGAAACTAACGCCCAACGCCGATTCCGGTATTTTACTTCGCGGCACAAGCGGCAGCCAGGTAAACTTATGGTGTTGGCCAATAGGCTCCGGTGAGCTCTGGTCGGTTCGAAATAACAAGAAACTGCCGCCGGAACTCCGCGCTGCGGCTGTTCCAAAAGTGCCGGCTGATAACCCGGTGGGGCAGTGGAACTCGATGGACATCACTATGATTGGCGACAGGGTAACAGTAATGCTTAACGGCCGGATAGTAATCGAGAATGCACAAATACCCGGCATTGCTGAGAAAGGCCCCATAGGTTTGCAGCACCATGGCGGCATCAACAAAAAAACAGGTAAACATGGCCCTGCTTCCAGCCTGGTTCAGTTCCGCAATATCTGGATAAAACGGCTGAAAAAAAAGAATCCGCAATCAGTGACCATGCCCACGAAGCAGACTGATGTACAGGGATTTACCACACTCTTTAACGGAAAAGACCTCAGCGGCTGGCTCACCGGACCTGACAACGCCTGGATTATTAAGGACAACGTCCTTACTGTTAAGCGCTATATGGACGGCAGGGAGCATAATTACGACTATCTCTGGACTACGGAAAAGTACGGAGATTTTATTCTCGATCTTGAGTTCATAGTTGTCGAAGGCACCAACAGCGGCATTTTTTTTCGCACCTCGGATTTGAAAGACCCAGTTTATACCGGTATCGAAATCCAGGTGTGCAACTCATACGGCAGGAACGGGATTAGCAAGAAAGGTACCGCCGGAGCGATTTACGATTGCCTTGAACCTGTAAAGAACGCCATCAATAAACCGGGCCAGTGGAACCGCTGCATACTTACCTGCAAATGCAACAGTATAAAGATCGTGCTTAATAATGAACAGGTCATCGATATGAATTTGGAGCATTGGACGACTCCACATAAGAATCCGGATGATACAGATAATAAGTTCGGCCGTGCCTTGAACGACTTCGCCCGTGTCGGCCATATAGATTTTCAGGACCACGGCCGTCCGGTTTGTTATCGCAATGTCCGTATTAAGCGGCTCTAAATATCAAGTATAAATTATAAAAAATGAGTTCTTTTGTGTTTCGAAGGAGAAAAACATTATGCGGAAGATATTATTAATATTAATGACAATAATTGTATCTGCAGGCGTTTCGGGCTGCGCCGGTTCTTCGGAGGCAGTTGATAAAGGTAAAGGTTGTTACAGCCTTGCGCCGGATAAACATGGAGTTGTTCTCAAGAGTCCGGCCGGAAAGACAATCTTTCGTTATATGACCGTAAAGCCAAAAAAGACAAATCTGGCCGCAAGCAGCGTCTGCTGTTTTCATCCGCTCAACACGCCTTCCGGCGAGCGTTTGACCGATCTGGCTCCTGGAGACCATCATCATCATCGCGGTGTTTTTCTTGCATGGCACACGATGGACTTCCGAGAGAAAGCCGACTTCTCAAATTTAGGCCCAAAAGGCCCAACTTATGGCTGGAACATCAGCCGTGCCGATTTCTGGGGCTGGGGGGAGTTCGCACCCACCCAGGGAAGGATCATTAAAAACCGTGAAGTTCGGCTGACAAAATCAGATGCCGAAGAAGCTGATTTATGGATTCAAAACGACTGGGTAACCAACGAACGGGTAATGGTTACCGAACATACTTCGGCAAAAGTTCGTGAGCAGGATGGGGTTTATATCATTGACCTCGATTACCAGCTTACTCCAAAGCTTGATATGACATTGAATCATACGGCTTTCGGCGGATTCTGTGTACGTGCAAGAAATGACGGCGACTCCTATTACGCCACGACTGAGGGGAAAGTTCAACTCCCTGATCCGCACTATTCAGTTCCGGAACTGAACTGGCCCGCCGAGCAATGGTACGACTACACTATCAAACTTGACAATGGCAAAACAATTGGTGTCGGTGTCGTCGATCACCCGGACAATCCACCGGCGACCTGGCACAATCCACGTTATGTCTGGATGGTAAATCCATGTATTGTTGCTGCTGAACCGGTGAATGTGAAAAAAGGTACAACATTGCGGCTTCGCTATCGCCTTGTTGTTCATGACGGCCCAACACCCAAAGATATGCTCAACAAACTCTCAGGCCGCTGGTAGTCTCATTAATTAGAATCACACTAAGAATATAACTCTGGAGTAGCCCATGCGAAATCCAATTATGACTGTTATTGCTGTTTTACTGATTTTGTCTTTAGGCGGCCAATACTGTTACGCCGATGTCATTCAACTGAGCGATCATGTATCGCTGATTCCCGGGCCGGTCAATGGTGTGGACATAGAAAAAGACAATGCTCACCTTATTATCTACGGCGATCCGGGTGGTACAATAAAAAGGGCTGATATGGTCCTGTTCACCCACAGCCGGCGTGATGTCGTCTGGGCCGGTCAAGAGCTTGTAGAAAATGGAGCAACCGCTGTCGTACCTGAGTCGGATGTGGAAAAGTTCAGCAACGTAGAGCGATTTTGGAATGACTTTACAACCAGACGGTTTCACGATTACACCCAGCAGGGAACTAAAATCCTGACTAAATCTTTGAGGATTGGCCGAACCGTTAAGGCTGGAGAAAATTTCTCCTGGAAAGGAATATCTATTGAGGTTATCGATACACCCGGTTATACACGCCATGCACTCTCGTATATTATTGAACTCGATGGTCTTAAATATGCCTTCGTTGGTGATATTATCTATGGCAAAGGAGAACTATTCGACCTGTACTCTCTCCAGGACGCTGTTAAAGAAGCAGGCATCGGTGGCTACCACGGCTGGGCGGGACGTATGGGTGACCTTATTAACAGCCTACAAAAAGTAGCTGCCCTGAATCCGGACATTCTCATACCAGCGAGAGGGCCGGTCATACGCAAGCCAACCGAAGCGATCAATCTTTTGATACAGCGACTCCGGAAAGTGTATGAAAACTACCTGTCCATCAGCGCTGGTAAATGGTATTTTTACAACAACTATGATGTTCTCGCACGGCGTGTTCTTGGTCCCGGCACCACAGTCAACTGGATGCCCTGGGCTAAAGTAATTAAAGACAAGCCGCCTGAGTGGATCATACCAATCAACAACTCAAGGCTGATTATCTCCGAAGACAACTCCGGATTCCTCATCGATTGCGGCAGCCGAGGGATAGTCAAAAAAGTTATCGAACTCAGAGAAGCCGGAAAACTAACGGACCTCGAAGGTCTGTTTATTACACACTATCACGATGACCATACGAACGATGTAGCCGCCTGTATTGGGGAGTTTAACTGTCCTGTTTATGCAACAGGTCCCTCTGTCGATATCCTCAAACACCCAGAGAGATATCGCCTGCCCTGTTTGACACCTAATCCAATATCTGAAATAAACGTCATGCCCGAGGCACATAAGATGCGATGGAAAGAATTTACATTCACATTTTATGACTTTCCGGGTCAGACAATCTACCATTATGCACTCCTCGTTGAGAAAAAGAACGCCGAAAAAATCTTCTTTATTGGTGACTCCTTCACACCATCAGGAATCGATGATTACTGCCTGCTCAATCGCAATCTTCTTCACAAAAACACGGGTTATTTATATTGTCTTAATATGCTGAAAAAAATCCCCCCGGGCACATTACTCATCAACCAGCACGTCGTCGAGCCTTTCAGCTTTAGCAACAGACAAATCGATCATATGGTTGCAACTTTGACCGAACGTAAGGCCCTCCTTACTGAACTCTTTCCATGGAACGATGCCAACTACGGCATCGACGAACGATGGATACGCTTTTACCCCTATGGCCAGAAGACTAAAGCCAGCCAGACCGTTAAAATCAGCTTAAAGATTTTGAATCATTCCAACGCCTCTCGTATGTTCTCGGTCTCGCTTAACCTCCCCGTCGGATTTGATGCAAAATCGACAACTGCTTCTGTCACGATTGCTTCACAAACCGAAGGGCAGATAGATTTCGGCGTTCTAATCGGGGCATCGGTAGTGCCCGGAACATATATCCTCACTGCCGATGTACAATTAAATAAATGGAATCTTCAACGCTGGACCGAAGCAATAATCGAGGTCGAATAGCGTGTATTGGCGGATATATTGCAGCGACTTAGCTATTTGATTATGACTTCCTGCACACCGGCCGATCGCTTATCCTTGAGCATAATTTCGATTTTAATGCCATCAGTTTTCACCGGTTCAAAAATAACTTCATTGAAGGTGTCTTTTTCTGTTAGATATGGTCCGTTGTTTCTTACCGGCTTAAAGTTACCTTTGGCATCACGATATAAAACTTTCCAGGATTTTGGCACAGAGCATTGCCTGCGGCCGGTGTCGTCGAACCAGTAAATGTTGACACTGGAGATGTTATGTCTTTCATTCCAGTCAAACTGAATCCATTCGGTCGTACCCTTATGAGGCCAGAAGTCAAGTTGCAACGCCGAAGAGTCGGATGAGTCTTTCGGTAAAATCTGGTCTTTGATTGCATCCAGAGACACATGTACGAATGATGCTGTGGTCTTGCTTTTAAACGTCAGTGTATCTGCCGGTTCCGGCCTGGCAGCTTCTGGTTTTCGGGCCGTCCAGACAGCCGTCTCGCCTCGACCGCGGTGGGCCCATGCGTAATACGGAATAGCAGTAAATTGCTTATTTTGAGCAGGAATAATATCGCCGTTATTCGTGCGTTTTACAACCTGCGCATTACCGGTAACCACTACAACACCATTTAATAAGTCCGGCCTGTATTCGGTTCTGAGCCTCGCATCATCCCGAATCATCAGGTTAAGTACCTTGCCTTCGTTGTCGGGCCATTCGAGGCAAAAAACTATCGGTCCTCGCTGAAGGGCCATTTTGTCTTTATCTGCCGTGACGTTCGGATGGGCAATTACACGGCGAACGGGCATAGGTAGATTCAATTCGATTGTGCCACCTTTCTGCCATTTGCGCTCGATGCAGGCAAAGCCTCTCTGAATATTAAATGCTATTCGTTCGCCATTTACTTTAAGCGCAACTTCCTCATGCCCGGTCTTCTGGAATTTGTAGAGATTACCTGGCACAGGTTTATTCCGGGCCCAACCGGGAATACGAACGTAAATGCCAAAGGTATCGCTTTTCTCCGGTTCTACGCTGATGTTAACTGTGCCTTTCAATGGGTATTGGGTTTGCTGAGTCAGCTTAATTTTATTGTTTAGTGTTTCAATTGTGTTCTGGCCGCTGATAAACAGGTTCACATACACATCATTGTTCTTATAAGCATAGGTATAACCCGGCACCGAGGGAATAAAACGTGCGACATTCGAAGGGCAGCACGCGCAGCCAAACCACGGACTTCGATCATGCTGGCCGATTGATTGCAGGGGATTAGTATAGAAGAAAAGATCGCCCTTCATCGAAATTCCCGATAAAGCGGCATTGTATAACACCCGTTCGAGGACATCGATGTACCTAGCGTCATTATTCATCAGGAACATACGATGATTCCAAAGGATGTTAGCTATAGAAGCACAAGTCTCACAGTAGGCCGTCATATTTGGCAGCTCATAAGATGAGCCGAAACCCTCGTGTCCACCGGCTGCTCCTATACCACCGGTTATATATAATTTAGTTTCAACAACGTCTTTCCAAATAGCGTCAATTGCCTTGACATATTCCATATTCCCAGTCAGGGCCGCTACATCCGCCATGCCTGTGTAAAGGTAAGCGGCACGCACTGAATGCCCAACAGCCTTGGTTTGCTCAGTAACCGGTTTGTGGTCCTGACTGTACTGGCCATAAAGCCCGCCGTCACCCTTTGGGCCACGTTTACCTTTGCGTCCCCGCTGATCCAGAAAAAACTTCGCTTGATCCAGATACTTCTCATCTCCAGTGGCACGATAAAGCTTGCAAAGCCCAATTTCTATTTCCTGATGTCCCGGCGGGTCGGTCCGATTGCCCGGATTAAAAGTATCACAGATTAAGTCTGCATTTTGCATAGCGATATTTAAGAAGGACTTTTCCCCGGTAACCTGGTAGTGAGCCACTGCTGCTTCGTACATATGCCCCACGCAGTATTGCTCGTGAATGCTCTGAACATTTGTCCAGAGTTTTTCTTCTTGGCGCTGCGGCACTGAGTAAAAAGTGAATAAATATCCGTCTTCCCACTGTGCGGCATCCATTATCGTAATCAGCTTATCCAGGTATAACCGCATCATCGTCTCCGGATAGACTCGCAGTGAATACGCGGCGCCTTCCATAATTTTGTATACATCAGAATCATTGAAGTATATCCCTTCGTGTTTGCCTTTCATCAAACCGGCTGCCTTTTCGAAGTTTCTAATTCTCCCGGTTTCCTCACATTTCTGAAAAGCATAGGGAATAGTAACTTTCCGATTGGTCTCAAGCCGAGGCGTCCAGAAATCGTCGTTAACAAGTACAAGGTTAAAAGGTACCGGCTTAACGTTGTAATCATGTTTCAGCTCAACCTTTTTTTCCTGTGCAAGGCACGATACTACACACAGATTAGATGTTATTGCCGCTGCGAGAATGGCAGTAAATAATTGTTTTCGATATAACATTTGAATCACCCTTCAATGAATGTCACTGTGGTTGGTCTTTACATTTTATAATACCTGATGTAGCTCTTTCGTCTTTTGCCAATCCTCGTCAGTGAATAGATCCCAGTACACAATATATCTCTGATAGTGCAATTTATAGAATGGAAGCAATGTCATATCACGGGTTTTATCAGTACCGGGTGTTCTCAGAACGGAGCCATCTAAAATGAATGTCCCCGGAGCTTTTCCCGGCTTGATATATTCGTCGATATTTCTGCCGGCGGCAAGAATTGCCGGTATTGGCGGGGAGGGAACATGGTCATATTTGTTGCGTTTGTCGGCGTGAAAATGGATATCTTCTATACCCTCTGTGCCGAGCGCCCCCGCAAGGAGAATTGGGCCGTATAAAATTGCCACTTTGTTAGATTTACCAGGCAGAGAGACGGTTCGGAGCTTCATTGGCAGCGTCATTCTTATTTCTGAACTGTTTTTCCAAACTCGCTCAATGGTTATATATTGGCCGGGATGAGCGTTGATTGTATAGGGTTTGCCATTGACCGTTACATTTAAATCATTATTGGTCCAATATGGCCGGCGAATTTTCACAGCTAATTTAACAGGCTTCTCAGCAATAAGTTGTAGCTGGACCTTGCCGTCAAGTGGGTAATCAGTTTGCTGAATGACTGTAATACCTTTATCTCGATAATTCAGAACTGATGGTATGAAAAGATTTACATATAATGCGCTGTCATCGTAAAAGTAGATGCTGTCGCCGTACTTTACGTGGTTCTCCATACCTGTGCCGGTGCAGCACCAAAAAGAGTTGTAAGGTGTGTTGTAGATTTTAAAGTGGCCTGATTTCAAAGGACAAAAGTAAATCATCATACCCTCTTTGGGATCTTGTGATGCAAGAATATGATTATAAAGTGCCTTTTCATAATAGTCCGCATATTTTGTTTGCGGATCTATGGCGAACAGTTGGCGTGTGAGCTTCAGCATATTGTGAGTATTGCATGTCTCGGTGTTATGTACACTAAGGTGTTGATCGAATTTGGTGGATGGAAAGAAGTATTCACCATCTGTATTCCCGCCGTTTATATAAGTATATTTCTGCACCACAGTATCCCAGAAGAAAGATGAGGCGACGTTGTAGTGCTCCTTACCGGTTAGTCTGAACAGCCGGGCAAGCCCTATCAGCTTGGGAATCTGAGTATTGCTGTGCAAACCGACCAGGTTGTCCTCTCCGCGAGAGAGCGGATCGAGCACTTTGTGATGATAGAAACGTTCGGCAAGTACGAGGGCCTTTTCATGGCCCGTCAGAGCATATATCTCAGCAAAAGCCTCGTTGATACCTCCATGCTCGCAGTGCAGCATCTTCTCGAATTGCACATCACTAAGGCCGCCCACAACATCCCAGGCCCAATCCGTGGACTTAACCAATATAACGTTCGCTTTTTGATTATTGCAATACAAACAAGCATCTACCAGACCCATATAAAGTTTATGCAAATTATACCAGGGTACCCACAGTCCATTCAGGTCAAAGCCTGCTGTGCGAATATTGTTTGCCTTAATCTCGGCAAAAACCTCTTGGCTGCGCGGGAATCCACCTACGAATCCGTTACCCCATCTTTCCTGACACTCGGCGAGCTCACTAACGATATAGTTGACCTTATCGAGCAAGCGCTCATCTCCGGTCGAGGCGTAAAGCTTCGATACGGCTGTCAGATAATGACCCAAAGAGTGGCCGGATATTGTGGCTTTTTCCCAGCCCCCATAGGCCTCGGCTTTTGGTCGTAAACCTGAAAATTCACGATACCGAGAGAGGAATCTGTCCGGCTCCAGTGACAAAAGATACTTTGCATCCAGCTCCATTGCATTCTTAAAAGGGCCCTTTAGAATATGCACGTCACGAAGATTGAAGGCAAAGACTTTTTGTGTTACTTTATCTTCCGCCTTAAGCGGCAGATTCGCAACGAGTGTATCCGCATAAACATACGATTCAATGCCGGCGGCAGCGCACAGTAGAAGTAATACAAATACTGTCAGAATATTTGTCTTTCTTGCTATTTCTGTCATCGCCATTACCTCCAAATCATCTTGCTTCGTTTTTCACGCATCGTCCAGTTCTCGCTCGCCTGCCCACTGGTGAAATATACATCCTGTCGGACTATCAAATCCATTTTCAAATGACTATGTCTGGTATACATTTACGTTATCGTGCTTCTTTCATCAATTCCAGAGTTGCCTGGCCAAAAGCCCTGCCAATCTTTGAAAAGGTGATTGCGCTTCCGAGATAGTGATAACCGTAATCCGAACCTACCTTATTCCATTCTTCGATGTGCTCTCTCCAGTTCTTTACAAGGGCGGCAGCCTTTTTGTCCCAGAAGACATCGGTTTTGACGACTTTGGTATTTCCTTTGAATTCCGGGATTAGCTCAATTGATGCCTGGGCATCCTTGATTATCTGCATCTTCTCACTGGCTCCATCGGGGCCGTTCTGCCCCATCTGGCCGATGACAAAAGGTAAATCAGGTCTATTCAAATCCTTACGTACATCGCGGATGAAGCTGGCCATATGTTTGCCGTAGTTTTCCAGGAAATCCGGGTCGAACATGTCATTCCATCCCTGAAACCAGACAAAACCGGAAATTTCAAAGCCCTGGCCTTTGTATTGAGGAAAACGAGTTTTCAATTCCAGCAGGGTGGTGTTGATTTCTTTTATCATTTCACGATAGTATTTACCGTACATGTCTCTCACGTCATTAATCGTGACTTCTGGCTTTCTTCGTTTCTTGTTGCGCTCATTTGTTTTCTGGACAATCTGCCTGAGTTTTTCTTCACTCGGTAAACCCGAACCTGGAGGTCGAAAATCCCTGCCTAAACTCTTGCCGCCCCAGGCCGTCTTTATGATGAGCACTTGTTCTTCAAAATAATCTCCGACCGTGTTGCCAAACTCCAGTTCCGGGCCGATACAGTTGGGGGAGCCGAAACCAACGGTGAGATTACCTTTCCTGTTGAGGAAGTTTATCCACACGTCATCTCGTACTACCCATTTCCCGTCTTTCCTGAGGTGTTTGAAGAAATCCCGGGTCTCAGTCTGGTCAACCTGATACTCCAATAATGAAATTTTCGCCTTGCCTTCCATATTGGACTGGCCGGCCAGTATAAAGACTTTTATTTTTTTTGTACTATCCACTCCAAAGCTTAATGTGCTTAACAAACATATTCCCAAAAACAGATATCCGGTAGTAGCCAATCTTAATTTCATAACTATTTTTCCATATTATTTGATTTGCTGTATTTCCATTGGCTCTTCAGCAGGCCGATTATATAGTCTATGCCGGGCAGATTGGATATGTCAACTGAAAAGAGCTTGCATCCCCATAGAGCATATATTAGTATTATTGTTCCGGTGGTGAGGTATTTATAATCCGAATATTCTTATGCACTATCCGAAGACGCAATTTTACAGCAATAATCCTTGAATTATCAAGCTCTTTTGATAATATCCGGTTATGAAATACATGTCACGTATCGAAATGAATGGAAGACAATAATGGAAATCAAATTACAGGATTTGATGATAAGCAGTGGCGTGCAATTCGGCACAAGCGGTGCTCGCGGCCTTGCAGATGATATGACGGATTTTGTCTGTTATGTATATACCAGGGGATTCCTTCAATATCTAAAGTCCACTGGTGAACTCAGGAAGGGCCGAACAGAAGTAGCTATTGCAGGTGATTTGCGTCCGAGCACGGACAGAATTATGCAGGCTGTTCGGTGGGCCGCTGATGATATGGGTTACACACCGGTAAATTGTGGAAAGATTCCTTCGCCGGCAGTAGTTCTTTATGGTATTGTTAATAATATTCCGTCAATAATGGTGACCGGCAGCCATATTCCAGCCGAACGCAACGGCATCAAGTTTAACAAGCCATCAGGTGAAATCCTTAAGGCGGATGAAGCTGGTATTCGCCGGCAGATGGTCAGTGTCGATGACAGCCTCTTTAAGGAAGCAAAGAATTTTTCATCGTCACTCGATAAAGAATGGACTCTGTCAAATGCTGCCCGCCGGATGTATGTCAGGAGATATCTTGATGTCTTTCCTGATGACTGCCTTAAGGGAAAGCGGATTTGTGTATATCAGCACTCGTCTGTTGGACGTGACATCATTTTGGAGATTGTCAAAGGTCTCGGCGCTGATACGGCTGCTTTAGGCCGCTCGGACACGTTTATTCCTGTTGATACCGAGGCAATTCGACCTGAAGATATTGAGCTGGCAGCCAGGTGGGCAGCAGAAGGTTCTTATGATGCAATTATATCTACAGATGGTGATAGCGACCGGCCTTTAATTGCCGATGAAAAAGGTAATTGGTTACGCGGTGACGTGGCTGGAATTCTCTGCGCAAAATATCTTGGCGCAGACTCGGTCAGCACACCCGTCAGTTGCAATAGTGCTGTTGAAAAGTCGGATTATTTCAAAAGTGTTAATCGCACACGAATCGGGTCACCTTATGTTATTGAATCGATGATTGATGCGAATAAGGGTGGAGCAAAGATGGTCGTCGGCTATGAAGCCAACGGTGGTTTTCTGACGAATTCCGATATCCCAATGTTTGGTAAAAGTCTCCGGGCCTTACCGACACGTGATGCCGTTATACTACATCTTTGTATTATTCTGCTTTCTGTAAGGGAAGGAAAGAGGCTTTCCGAGCTTACTGCTGATTTGCCCGAACGTTACACGGCAAGTGATCGTCTGAAGAACTTTCCACGGGAAGACAGTAAGTATATTCTTGAATTATTCAGCTCCGGTGAAGCGGCGAAAGACCAGGCCAAAGCCACAGATGTTTTTGGTGAGCTTTGTGGTGTTTGTTCAGCTATCGACCAAACCGATGGTGTACGCATGACCTTTGACAGTGGTGAAATCGTACACCTGCGCCCTTCCGGCAATGCGCCCGAGTTTCGTTGTTACAATGAGGCCGCTTCCGTGGACCGCGCCTTTGAGCTAAATTCCGCCTGCCTGAAGATTCTTACCGGTCTTATGCATGATTCTAATAAGGCACGGTAAAAAACATATTCTCAGCTCTTCCAAAACGAAATAGATTGTGAGGGAATAACGTTTTTTTATTAAAGGAATGTCATCAAACACTGCTGATATTCATACATCATCTAAGTCGTAAAAAAATCATAGTCGCGATGCAGTTTATCAGGGATGGTACTCACCGGTGATTATCTCTGCTCCTTTCGTTATCCAATCATACCAGTCACGCTGCGGTCTTGCTTTTCTGTTTCGGTTTCTCCAACTCCTTCTGAGATCCAAATTGTTTGTTGGCGTTGTTTTCCTCTTCGTGTAGATAACAGTCTCTTCTAATCCGGCGCTGCAAACAATAC
The DNA here is from genome assembly GCA_964653075.1 of uncultured Pirellulales bacterium. Lineage (GTDB taxonomy): Bacteria > Planctomycetota > Phycisphaerae > Sedimentisphaerales > Anaerobacaceae > NIOZ-UU13. The sequence continues at coordinate 47,856 of CAZZAX010000002.1, read as the reverse complement.
TCGTCTGATACGGAAGATAATATACGAGGCCAGCAGGAGAGGCCTGGTTATGACCACCTTCCCGGCTCACTATCATACTCATCCCATTGGCAGGTAAACTCGGATTGTGTAGCTGGGAGGGATTTGCAGCATTTACCACCAGCCCATACTTGGCGTAGGTTAAGAAAAGTAAATTTTTCTGCTTTCTCAACGTGGCGCTCTGAGCCGAAGTGTCTGACTGATAGCTCAAATGGAAATGCAGGTACATGCCCCGGCTGGCCGCAAGGTCCGCAATTTCAATCCAGTCAACATCATCTCCAATCGTAACAATAGCATGCACCGATTTCACATTAAACCACATCGCTTTGGTACTTGTACCCGGTTGAAACAGATTACTTCGCTTAACAACAATTTGCGAGTATCTTGTCTGAACCGTACCGTTGTCGGAGATCACGAAAGCGCAGTTTCTTCTGGCGCCATCGATGTCATATGGCATGCCTAAAATGACATAAATACTTCCTTTCTTCGCTGCATTCCTTATTTTAATCAATGCATTGTCCAACTCGGATTGACGCACTGACAAAATATCGTCGCTGTGGGCACCAGTCACGGCCAGTTCTTGAAAAACGACAATATCTGCATCCTCTTGTGCTACTTGCGCAATATGGCGTAGAATTGTACTGATATTTTCATCTATATCTCTTGAGCAGGCAATCTGCGCCGCCGCAACTTTAATGGTTCGTTCCGCTGACGTGTATGGAGTGATTTCCGGGACGGGCTCAATTTTTATCTCTTCCAGCAGGTCTCTGCCGGCATCCCAGAAAGTACGGAACAGGGGATGGTTTCTTCTTAGTTTTGCTTCTGCCAAAGTTGCCTTTTCGGTGTTGATTTCCTCCACGAACATAACGTCCTTTTCATACCTGCGGCCGGCCTGAATGGAACCGTCCGGCCTTATGATTGCGCTGCCTCCTCCCCAGGGACTATGGCCCATGAAATCGGTGTCATCATGAACCGGATTGCTGACAATAACGTATGCATTGGTCCTTGTCGCCCAGGGACGATAACGTATCAATCGCAGGTCGGGTCTGCCGTCGTCACCTCCATGACCGCCTGATATATCAATTATGACCTGAGAGCCCTGTACTAAGCATGGCAGGTCGGAATGTTCCAGATACCCTCGGTCAGAGCAAATCAGGAGGTTACAGGGAACTCCGTGAATAAAGAACCGCTGTGGCACGTCCTGGTTTTTCCTATAGAAGAGTACTCTTTTCCCGTCCGGATTATAGACAACACCACGGTTGTGGTATTTCCCGTTATCGGTGAGCTTATATGATGTACCGAAAATGACCCAAATGCCCGCCTGGCGGGCACGCTGTCCGATCTTCTCGATTGTCGCATCAATTTCGGCTTTTGCCGGCTTGTCGATAGCGATATCAGCCCAGTAAAGGGCACCTTCAGGGAATATAACCAGTTGACATCCTCTAACTTTCGCCTCGTCAACAAAGCTGATGAGCTTCGTCCGGTTCTGTTCGAGCTTGTTCTCGATCACTGTCTGTACAACCCCCACGGTGAGCTTCTTTCCGCATACGGTGCTCATTAAAGAGCACGTTGATGCAAGTATAATGGCGATAAAACACTTGCGTAAGATTATCATGTTCTTCCCACTATTTTTTAGTTTTCCGGACTTCTATTATGGTTGTTTATCCGAAGAGATTTTATTTACCCAGGTGTTTAATATATAAGGCGATTTCCTTACTTGTATTCTCCGGCTTGGTCCACATGTGGTCACCCTGTGATATCGTTTTGCGCTGCTCCACAACCTTGTCGTTTGTGGTGTCATACCAGCGGAAAAAGTATTTCCCTCTGGACAAGCTCTTAATACCCATTGGTCCGGAATATTCGTATGTATAAGCAATATAGGACTCGCCTGGATTGGCCAACACCCATTTGGTTGAGCCGGCAGCCAGATCGTCTCGTGGCTTCATGTTATGGAAGTCAGTTTGCTCCATAAATTTGTTGATTCGGCCGTCGTCTCGTAGTGTATTCTCATAGGAAGCATCGCCGGCATGATGGTAAGCTTCGAGGGTATGCACCCCCGCCATAGCACATGACCACATATAAATGCGGCTCCTGGCGCCGCGGCGCGGATGATGGTAAGTTTCGTTCTTCATCACCACAAATTTGGATGAATCGCGTTTATAATATTGAAGGTACTCCCGGTGCTGCTTCTCAAAATCGTCTTTATGCGGTACTACGTGCAGCCAGGTCACGACGCGAATATGGGGATCGTCGATATACTCGTCGGAGGTGACGCCGTCAGCAGGAAAATCACCTTCCGGATCGTTGGGCACAACAAAACTCTGTACAATTGGGTGGTTATAATTATCCGTCCGGGCAATGAGTTCACCGATTTTCCTGAAATGACGTGTACGGCTTGCTGGAAGTTTGTTGCAGCTCTCCTCTATGCCCCAGAGAATGTTTTTGTGATGTTTGAATCTCTTTACGATACCCTCAATCCATCGTTTCTCATCAGGGGGCAGGTCGTCCTGCGAATCCAGCTTCCAACCCATCATTTCTACATCAGTCGCATCGTTGTATAATTCCAGATGAACGACAATCCCTTTTTCCTCTAATTGATCCAGCCATCCGTCCCATTGGTTAAGGACATCCTCGTCCAGCCCTTTTGAGGGGTCATGGTCAACAAACGGGGTATGTGTGTCATCCCCTTCATTCTTTATGTTGCACCTTTTCATACGAGTCATCTGGCAGTGAAAAGCATTTACACCGGATTTGGCCATCCGGTTAATCGCCTCTGTTTGTCCACCGCCGGAGCGTGTGCCGTCGGGATTAAGAATCCCTCGGAACAGGAAATCCTCCGGATTATCCGGCCCCGAGAGGAATACAGGTCCTCCACCGTTATATTTCAGATATCCCGGATTGGAACCTGCTACAATAACCTGGCCAGGCAAAGCGTCCGGATCGTCAAGAGGACCGCTGGCAAAGAATGCCGAACTGGATGAACTGGAAATATTGGGCTTGGGACTTCTGTAGTTGAGTTGCACATAGTCCACCTTGCCGTATTCACTGGAATCACCCAAAACTTTCACCATGATTTCATCGCCACTGCTGACTGCTATGTCTTCAATCGTATGCGTTATCCATTCTTCGCCGTCTTTGGAAGCATACCAGGAGATTCCTTTTTGAACTCCATTGATGTACAGACCGAAACGGCATCGCCCGTCTCTTTCATCAAAAAATCGGACGTCAACATCATAACTACCGCTACCTGCCGTGTAGGGCTGGTCAAAAGGCGTGCTTATATACCCGGCGGTAACTTTCGCAAGCTTGACACTGAGCCTATGGGATGCGCGTCTATCATTGCGGTGCTCTACTACATAGTTGCCTAAAGTTCTGAAATTCTCTGCCTCAATCCTTACGTATTTTCTCGGATCCATCGGTGCCGGTCTCTTTTTGTCGTCAAGGAGGCTTTTCAATTTAGTAAGGTTGACATCCTCATCTCCTGTCAAAAGGAAATACGTCATGGTCGAATCGGAAATGTCGGCCCTAAGTTCCGCTTCCAATCGAGTGAATATCCAATTGAGCCTTGAATCATGTGAATCCCGCAGCCATTGGTATAGGCTCCACTGTTCGGGGGTAGATTTCCTGCCTACTCCTCCGGGATGGGCCAGGTTTCGATTTCCATCTTTAACCTGGATCCAGTTAATACCGGATGGTATTACATCCCGCTTATTGTGACTGTGCAAATCCTGATCATTGCGGGTATAGCCGTCATTCCAACTGCTGTGCGAAATGCAGTACACATATTTTCGTTTTTCAGGATCGGATTTCTCTATGCCTAAATATGGTACTTCCATCGGGCCGGCAAATATGTAATACAGTGGATTATTAGCCGATGATGCATTTATAGAATTCTTAATACTGTCAATGGCACCATTCAAATCTTTTTGGCAGTCGAACATGATTGAACGGGAAATTCCGTACTTCTCGGCAGAGCCTAAGACGCTCTCACGCATCTCTCTGTAAAATCTTGGGTCATTCCTGGCCAGTATATTGCAATAATCAACGTGGACTAACTTGTCTGTTACTCTAAATGAATCAAGAATAGCAACAGCAACTGGAAAAGCCCCCCAGTCATCTTCATCGTTGTAATTTCCATCGGAACTGAAAGCGATTCTTCCCTTGAAATTTTTTTCATCAAAAGGTCCAGGATATGAGTAAAGATTTGAGGCAGAGAAGAAAGTGAGAATTATTGCTATATAGCTGAGTCCTAAGGAACTTTTCATTTGTACCTCCTGATATTTTAAAAGGTGATACTTCAGTGACTCCAGGTGTTATATTCATGTTACGTTTACTGCAGAAATAATCAAATTATTTCCTTGCCGGGATTAAGAGAATTTTACTTAAATGCAGAGTCTTAGTCAAAGTATTTCACGTTTTGAAGCGGTTCTGTGCAACTTCGGCTTAGAATTCGATTTAATTCGTAAAACTCTCAATAAAGTATTTGTTTTTCCGGTACAAATATGGTAATATTAAAGGAAGGATTTGGAGGAACATCATTACGCCAACGTAAATCTGAAATCGTTACTTAAATCATAAACCATACACAAATATTCTAAAGGAATCAAACGATGCGAAACTTTTTATTCAGGCTGTTCCTGGTTATCTTGTTTGCTCTCTCGGCGTGGGCGGATGAAGAGGCCGAAATGAAAGAAAAAACTAAATTTAGCGCCGAAACATTCAGTGGAATCCGATTGAGAAATATCGGTCCGGCTCTGATGTCAGGACGGATTTCCGATACAGCAATTGACCAAACACAACCCAATACATGGTATGTTGCAGCAGGTTCAGGCAACGTATGGAAGACCGTCAATGCCGGCACGACCTGGACCCCCATTTTTGACAAGTACGGTTCATATTCCATCGGGTGTGTTACGATCGATCCTTCCAACCGCCACATCATTTGGGTCGGCACGGGTGAAAATGTTGGAGGACGCCATGTGGGCTATGGCGATGGCGTCTATAAAAGTCTGGATGGCGGTAAAAGTTTCAAAAATTTGGGTCTCAAGGATAGCGAACACATCGGAAAAATCCTCGTGGATCCTCGCGATTCCAACACCGTTTACGTAGCGTCCCAGGGGCCCCTGTGGTCAGCAGGAGGAGATCGCGTACTTTATAAAAAACAGATGGCGGTAAATCCTGGGTGCAGATTCTCTCTAAAGGCCCCTACACAGGAGTGACCGATATCGCATTTGATCCTCGCAATCCTGATATCATTTATGTCGCCACCCATCAACGTCATCGTACAGTCTGGGCATTGGTCAATGGCGGGCCGGAAACGGGAATATTCAAATCAATTGATGCAGGTAAAAACTGGAAGGAGTTGAAAAGTGGTTTGCCTGGCGAGGACATGGGAAAAATCGCACTGGCTGTTTCTCCGGTTAAACCCGATGTGATTTATGCATCAATCGAACTGTCCGGTCGGACAGGCGGTTTTTGGCGCTCCGAAAACGGTGGACAAAGCTGGAGCAAGATGAGCGATTACGTCAGCGGCGGTACCGGGCCGCACTATTATCAGGAAATCTATTGTGATCCGTACCGTTTCGATGTGGTCTATCAGGCGAACGTTCGATTAGGACGCACCGAAGACGGCGGTAAGACATGGCAGACAGTCGAGAGCCGATGGAAACACGTGGACAATCATGTCGTTGTTTTTCGTCCGAATGATCCTGATTTTCTGTTGGTTGGCTGTGACGGCGGGCTTTACAGGTCTTTCGATTTTGGTCAGACATTTGAATATTTCCCTAACCTTCCTTTGACCCAGTTCTACAAAGTAGATGTTGATTATGATAAACCGTTCTATAATTTGGTGGGCGGCACCCAAGACAACGCTACTCAGTATGGTCCAAGCCGCACGGCGAACGTTTCCAGCATCCGTAACAGTGACTGGCAAACGATCGTTGGCGGCGATGGTCATGATTGCGCCATTGATCCTGAGGATCCGAATATTATTTATGGTGAATCCCAAAAGGGATATTTAAAGCGATTTGACAGGAACACCGGTGAAGCAATCGATATTCGCCCCCGCCCGGCCAAAGGAGAAGATGACCTGCGATTCAACTGGGACTCACCCATTCTTATAAATCCTCATTCCCATACCCGCTTATACTATGGCTCCAAGAAATTGCACCGCAGTGACGACCGCGGTGATTCATGAACCACCGTCAGCCCCGATCTGTCACGCAACCTGGATCGTTATAAGTTGAAACATATGGAAAGGGTGTGGAGCATCAATGCAGTTTATGATACTGCGGCCATGTCGCAATACGGTAATATCACCTCCATATCCGAATCTTTTTTGAAGGAAGGACTTATCTATGTGGGGACTGATGACGGTCTTATCCAGATAACCGAAGACGAAGGTCTGAGCTGGCGGAAAGTGGAACGGATTTACGATATCCCGGAAGAGGCGTTTGTTAATGACATCAAGGCGGACCGTCACGATGTTAACGCAGTTTATGCTGTTTTTGATAATCACAAGACCGGAGATTTTAAGCCGTACCTGATGAAAAGCGATGATCGCGGCAGGACCTGGTATTCCATTACCGGAGATTTACCGGAACGGCAAATTCTCTGGCGATTTGCACAGGATCATGTGAAGCCCGATTTGTATTTTCTTGGCGCCGAATTCGGCCTGTATTTCAGTCCTGACGGAGGAAACAAATGGATACAGCTCAAAGGAAATGTCCCAACGATTTCCTTTAGAGATATCGAGATTCAGCGGCGGGAAAACGATCTGGTGGGCGCCTCATTCGGTCGAAGTTTCTTCGTGCTGGACGACTATTCTTTCCTGCGTGAGATTAGTGAAGAGGTGCTGAAGGAGAAGGAATTTATATTGTTCCCCATCCGAAAAGCCTTATTGTATGTGCCGGCACGCGCCCTCGGCAGTGAAAAGGGGAGCCAGGGTGATGGATTTTTCACGGCACCGAATCCCCCGTTCGGTGCAGTTTTTACCTACTATCTCAGGGATTCCTTGAAGACAATTAAGCAATCACGACAAGAAAAAGAGGAGGAAAATAAAAAACAGGGCGGTGACAATCCGTATCCCGGCTGGGATGTACTGAAAGAGGAAGAACGTGAAGAAAATCCGGTTATTACTTTTGTTATCAAGGACTCGGAAGATAATGTTGTGAATCAGGTCACCGGGCCTGTTTCTGCAGGATTCCATCGTGTGGACTGGAACCTGCGTTATTCTTCTCTGTCATCCAGTGACGGCAGCGGGCCTTTTGTTGTACCGGGAAAATATACAATTGCAGCCGAGAAACGCATAAAGGACGAAGTAACACCCCTTGGACAACCACAGACTGTTGAGGTTGTGCCTATGATTACCCCATCTTTGCCTGTCCAGGACCGTGATGCGGTTCTCCAATTCTACATGACAGCCGGAGAGCTTCAACGGGCCGTTCGTGGTGCTTTTGGAAAAACGGACGAAATCTTGGACCAATTAGCCGAAATTAAACAGGCACTAAAACAATCTGACAAAGGCAAACCACAACTGTTCGAAGAAGCGAGGAAAATGGAACTGAAATTGAAAGACATTCGCGAATTACTTGTCGGTAACACTACTAAGTCACGATACAACGAATCCGACCGCATCTCCATTATGGGCCGGGTCAATTCGGCTATGAATACCATGAGAACAACCTATGGCCCGACTCTAACTCATCGACAGGATTTTGAGATAGCAAAGGAAGAATTCGAGGCTTTAATTGGTCAGATTAAAGAATTGGTTGAAATGGACTTCGTTAATCTGCAGAAAAAACTGGAAGCGGCCGGTTTACCCTGGACTTCCGGCCGACCAATTCCGGAATTAAAAAGGTAGGCCGGGTTCCTGCTGATTTTAAGTTTATCTGGAAGGCGTGTTTTGAGTTTTTTTTCGCTTGAGTTTCGGACTTAACCAAAGATAGAGTCCGGTAGCAACAAGTGTCAGGTTAGCCACTGCAACTATCGGCATTAGTTTGCCATGCATAATCTGTCCGAAGAAAGAGCCATCATGTAAATTTTCATAGAAATCGCTTCGACGGGTACTGATGTTTAAAACTGCACCGCTGACTGCATCAATTTGCATCTCCATATAGTTTTTCCTGGAGCGAACTTTGAAGACTCTTTCTTCGGGCCGAAAATCGACACGATCGATAAATTCCAAACCTTGAAAAGACTCATAACCTTGTGCAAAAGCTACTTCAAACACTTTCTGCATATTGATGAAATCGTTGATTGTCCCTTCGGTTCCGGTACGTGTACTCGGCTGTATCCACTCATATTCTTTCTTTTCCAACATTAGAAGACCGGTCACTGAGATATTGCATAATATAAGAGATAGAACAATACCCAACCATTTGTGTGTTTTCCGAGCAAGTTTATATAGTTTCATAATTTTTAATAAATCCCTGTTATTTATTAATTTACTAATATCTGGTTTATAAATTATTCTAACCATATTTTTGCAGATACCCCAGGAAAAATCAAAAGGTTTTCGCTCATCGGCTATCTTTTGACTTCTCTCAGATATGAGCTTTGCATTTTTCTTGACCAGTCTCGTATATCTGAGTAATTTATGGTCAAGAAGTTCGATCGATGTCAAATATGAAATATTGAGAAGGTAAAGTTCAAATGAAAGGGGAAATGCTGGGGCACTGAGAGTCTCTCAAGACCTTTGGATTAGGTATAGCGTATGTCTCGACATACGGATGGGTCAAAAGCCGGCGTCTGTTGGGAAAGGAAAACTTGAACCGACCCAACATTATCTTCATTTTCAGTGACCAGCAGCGATGAGTATATGGAAGACAATTTGTACAATCTGGAGAAGGACCCTTATGAACGGTATAACCTGGTTGATGACCCCGCATTGGCAGACGTCCGGGCTCAATTGGTTAAAATCATCAAACGCCGGATGGCGGCCGCTGGTGAAAATGAGCCTGTTATTTTACCATACCAGGGATAGTGGTGAAGGCGAATCAAAAAGTAATCTTTTGTATAGAACAAATCTTTCCGTATGAAAGGTATTTCTAATGTGTAAAAAAATATTTTTTATCTCATTTGGATTATTGTTTCTAATCAGTCCGGTCACCGCTGGTTCTGAAAAAAAAGCATATAACATACTCGACTTCGATGCAATACCTGATGGTACAACCCTATGTACGCAAGCAATACAGAATGCTGTCGATCAATGTGCGGAAAGCGGAGGCGGCACAGTTTATTTTCCTGCCGGGACTTGGCTGACTGGTACAATCTACCTCGAAAGTCATATTACTCTCCAGCTTGATTCCGGTTGTTTGCTTCTTGGCAGCAAAGAAAAAAAAGACTACGGCCGCCCCCGTAAACTATCTGGTACGGAAGGCGAAACATTCGGTTATTGGGCCATCATCGCCGGTAAGAATCTTAACAACATTTCGATTTGCGGCAGGGGTACTATCGACGGCCAGGGTTCAAACTTCAAATATAAAAACGGCCCAAGGCCGAAAAATATTTATCTGGAAAACTGCTCTGATGTTCTCATAGAAGGTATTGGCATGCGCAGTGCCGGAAGCTGGATGCAGCACTATCGCCGGTGCGATCGTCTAACTATTCGTGATATCACAGTTTTCAACCACGTAAGCTATAATAATGATGGTCTCAACATCGACAGTTGCCGGGATGTAACCATAACCGGCTCCAGGGTCGATTCTGACGACGATGCTATTGTACTGAAAAGTCTCTCTCTTAATCCATGTGAAAACATTACTATCTCCGATTGTATTATCAGCAGCCACTGTAATTCGATTAAGATGGGAACCGAGTCCGGAGGCGGTTTTCAGAATATCAATGTTACCAACTGCACGATATGCTCTCCCCGCTATTCCAAAGTTATATATGGACGCCAGAGAGGATTAGCTGGTGTTGCTCTGGAGATTGTCGATGGCGGTACTCTCGAGCGGGTAGCGATATCCAACCTGACAATAAAGGGAGTGACTGTTCCGCTTTTCATGCGGCTGGGAAACCGTGCACGCCTTTATGAAAAGAACCAGCCGAAATCCGATATCGGAAAATTTCGAAATGTCATCATTAGTAATATAGTTGCAACTGACTGTTCCCAAATCGGCTGTTCGATCACAGGTTTGCCAGATCATAACATCGAAAATGTAATCCTTGCTAATATTCATTTAGGTTTTGAAGGTACAGGCACGAAGAAAGATGCTTCACGAGAAATCCCCGAAAAGCCGGCAAGTTATCCTGAGAGTGTCATGTTCGGTACTCTTCCTGCATATGGATTCTTTTGCCGTCATGTAAATGGATTAAAATTCCACAATGTCCGGTTCGAGACCACATCTGCGGATTATCGTCATGCTATAGTATTTGATGATGTTGATGAGGCTGTTATCGATTCCCTGGATGCCCCCTTTGCCCCCGGGGCGGCTGGAATGATTCGATGCACGAATTCACGGAATATCTTTATTCGCAACTGCCGGCCGCCTAATCCGACAGACTTGTTTCTTTACCTCGATGGCTCTCGTACTAAAAATATTTTACTGTTATCCAATGACCTTAGTCACGTTAAAGAAATTGCCAATTCCTCTAATGAAGTTTCTGAATCGGCTTTAGTGCTGAAGGCTAATCAACTTCCGAAGGAATAAAAGGCTCATCCATCTTATCTTCATTACGGACGTTCCGCGATTGCCACAAGATGTTGTCTCGTTCGAAAGAACAGGGGTTAATTCTAATAAGGCCAGGCCAGAGCGAATGAATCCTCCGTGGGGTGGGCACCTACATGGCCATCGAGAAATCCTGCGTTTCCTTTGCCTCCTATTGGGTCTGACGAAGGCGCATTGTGAAAGCCGGCTATGACATCAGTGAACTCACCTAAACCACCCACAGAAGCTGGGCCCGGCCTGACGTTCCATTTGTTACCACCGGCCCTCTCAACCCAGCTTGGGGCTTCATTCGTTGGCCAGACAGGATACAGGGCCGTGTCATTGAGTCCCTGTCTGAAGTAGCCCGGCTTTATCAGGCAGCCCTCGTCCGCAAAGGAGAATACCTGCCCCGGGTTCTTTACATTCAGGGTCTTGAGCACACCCCATTGACCGTCCTTCATACCGAGATAGGCATTCATACTGTAATTGTACCAGGGCATGTAGTTATCGACACCGTCGCTCTCATCTGCGAAGTCTGAGTGAAAACGCGTGCTTTTAGCTAACCGCTTAAAAGTAGGGCAGATGAGCGCCCGCGCTTCTGCCAAATATTTAAAGAATTCACTGCCATATTCCGGATGCTCCCTCAGGTACACGTTTCCATTGCACCAGCGTTTCCACCGGTCGCCACCTTCACCAGGGTACGGATCAAGCTGTGAGAAATAGCAGCTGCCGGGGTGGCAGAATCTGTCATCGTAATCTTGTGCGTACATTTGTACCGCGTATGTATAATTTTTGAGATTTCCCTGACAGGCCGAGCTTTGGGCCTGGTTTCGTGCTTTGTTAAGCGCCGGCATCAATATCCCCATTAGAACGGCAATGATGGCAATAACAACGAGAAGCTCTATGAGAGTGAATGCCCTTGATTTACTCATGGCTTGTCTTTCTGAATAATTTATTATTTCATTATATATTGCGTTGTTACGCAATTCAACTGGAAAATTCGAGCATTATTGTGAGTTTAGAGATTTCCATCTCATTTATTTTTCAGACCAAAGAATATTTTCAAGAAAGCTCGAAGTTAGATTAATTTTTCAATGACCCATTTGGCGATATACATAATAGTGTTCCAAGGGTGGAACCGACCTCTGTCAGGCAAGTCAAACCTAAGCCCTTCTAAATAATAATTATGACGGATTTATTATTTAAGGAGATAAGCCTATGGTATCTCAAGGACTCCTGTTCTCGGAACCCTCTATTGCAGAAACATGCGTATGGTGCGAGCTGTCCGAAGGTATAGACCCGGCCCAATGGGCAGATTTGTGCCGTTATATCGGCACTCTGACCCTTAAGGAGTTTGAGTCCGTTAAAAGAAAAATCTTATCTAAACCAGTTAATATAAAAAGCAAGCGTAAAAGAATTCTTAATCGTTCCGATGATTTTGTGAAAATCCCTTTGGTAAGTATAGGTCCCAGTGGTATAGGCGGAGAATATCAGAGAGAAACATAATCTCGTTCCTATATATACTTAATACGTGATGATGAAACGGACGTTGCGTATTTTATGGGCAGGGATTGCCAAATGCAGCGGTTGCTATTTCCTCTCTCCGCCGGTATCTTGTATCTTTGAAATACTGTCTATCGCGAGAGTCTTACGGACAGCGAAGTAATCCTCTCTCGAAATTGTTTTGCCTATGGCTCCGATAGCTTCGGTAATTTGGGATGGGTTCTTGATTCCGACAATGGCTACGTCAATGCCCGGGTGTATCAGCGTAGCTGCTAAGACCAACTGATACGTGGAAAGATGGTACTTCTCCGCCAGCGGCACAAGGCTTTGCACTGCCGCTGCAATTGCCTGGAAACGTTCGCTTTGAAATTCACCGAGATGCTTTCGAAAATCAGTGAAGGTTTCACTGCCGGAATATTTGCCGGTGAGCAGTCCCTTGTGCATAGGCGAATAAACCATTACACCGATATTTTCCGCTTCACAATAAGGTAACAAATCACTTTCGGTCTCCGTATCAATCAGACTGTAAAGCGGTTGAGCTGCGTCATAGTTTCCGAAATATCGATGTGCCCGAAGCTGCTCGACCGTGTGATTGCTCACGCCATAACTGCGTATCTTTCCTTGCTTCTTTAGTGAATCCAAAGCCCCGGCCATATCCGCTAAAGGTGTCAGCGGATCGAACATATGAAGCAGATAAAGGTCAATTGTCTCAATACCCATACGTTGAAGTTGCAAATCGCAGCGTTGTAGTATATGTTCCGGCGAAAGGTCCGGATAACGTGAAGCATCCGGATTAAAATGATTGAATACTTTCGTGCAGATAACGATTGTTTCACGAGATTTCTCAGCCAGAAATTCTCCGAGAACTGTTTCAGCGTAACCATCTCCATAGGCATCTGCAGTATCAAAGAAGTTTATTCCGGCATCGAAAGCTGCATTCATAGCGTCTAATATATCTGTTTTGGACTGTTCACCCCAGAAGCGTGGGCTGAGTTGCCATGTGCCAAAACATATTGGTGAGACTTCCAGCCCCGTATTACCGAAAACTATACGTTCGTTCATTGTATATTCTCCTTGTTTTGGTCTTTTATTTCCTTGTTGTACACCTTCGGAATTATAACCTCTTACTTTAGATTTGTCATGGAACGAATTAATCGGTTGTTTGATACCCTGTGCAGTTGCATTAAGATAGCCCTGTGTATTATAATATAGACGTCAAACTGAGCGGCGCTGAGGAGCACCGGTTTTGAAAAATACATGATTTGAGAAACCTTTATAAGAGAGAGGGTCGGTAAGAACAAATGAGCCGGATAATTGTTAAGCAAGAACATCATATCGGAACAAATACTGTTTTTTCTCGACGGACCTTTATAAAAAGAGCAGTAGGCTTGGGTTTTACTGGTTTGTTCTTCCCCGATATCTGCAATTCTGCTCACACCTTAAAGAAACCTAACATCGTTATTATGTTTCTCGACAACATCGGTTATGGTGACCTGGCTTGTTACGGCAATCGCTTGATGAAAACACCACGAATCGACCGGCTGGCTTCTGAGGGAGCTCGTTGTACCGATTTCTACATTGGTTCACCGTCTTGCATGCCTTCTCGCGGGGCCTTGCTCACCGGCCGGCATCCGCTCCGCAACGGTTTGAACGAACAGCTCTATAAGATAGATGAACTTCAACAAATCGCTCTTCCGCATTACGAGGTAATCCTGCCTCGATATCTCGCCAAGGCCGGTTATGTCAGCGGGTGCTTTGGCAAATGGAATCTCGGTTTTGCTCCCGGAAGCCGACCTACGGATAGAGGCTTCAACGAATATTTTGGTAATATCTCCGGAAACTGCGATTATTATAAATATATCTACAACGGTCGCAATGACCTTTACCGCAACACTGAGCCTGCAAAAGCTAATGGCTATAGCACCTTTGTCTTTGCCGATGCGGCGTGTGAGTTCATTGAACGAAACAAAGACAGACCTTTCTTTTGCTATGTTCCATTCAACGCAGCCCACTTCCCGAATCCGAAAAACAAGCCGCCCGGGACACCTTGTTTATGGCAAGCGCCGGACGAAGCTTTTGAACGATACGGCTACTCGCCGAAAACACTTGATGAACGCAAACGCTACCGGTCGGTGGTAACAGCGCTGGACGATGGCGTAGGCCACGTTCTTGATCAGCTCGACCGATTGAAGCTGGCTGAGAACACAATCGTTATTTTGCTTTCTGACAACGGAGCTTTTCTTATTCCGGCACGTGGATTGGAATGTGCTTCAAATGAGCCGCTGAAAGCCGGGGGAGTGACACTTTGGGAAGGCGGAATCCGAGTACCCTGCATCGTTCGATGGCCCGGACGAATAAGGCCGGGGACAATATGTCGTGAGCCTCTGGTCAGTATGGACATCGTTCCAATGGCGCTTCATGCCGCGGGTCTGTCTCTTCCAACCGACCGCGTCCTCGACGGCAAGGACCCAACCGCCTCACTGACCGGCAGGGCTCCCTCGCCCCATAAGTATCTCTACTGGAGCTGGGGTAATAAAAGTAATGCGATTCGCAAAGGTCGCTACAAGCTAATCCGTGAACGAAACAGTACAAACCAGGATTGGCAGCTTTTCGACCTGCAGACCGATATTGGAGAGACTGCTAATCTCCTCGCCGCAAGACCGGAAATAGCAGAGCAACTCAAAACTGAGTACGAACGTTGGGAAAAGGAGGTAACTAACGTACGCTAAGCTTTTTCTTGTGCTTGTGAAAACTTGTTAGCTGGAGAACTACATTATGAAAACATTTACTCGAAGAGCACTCCTCAAGAGTACGACAGGATTGATTGCATCAACAATTTCCTTCCCGTATGTTATCCCATCTTCGGCTCTGGGTAAAGATAGCGTAATTGCTCCGAGCGAGCGTCTTACTATGGGCGCTATCGGTCTGGGTGGTCAGGGCATGCACAATCTGCGAAATTTTCTTACCTATGTTGACCTGCGTATTCTAGCCGTTTGTGATGTCGATACGAACCACCGTCTCAGTGCAAAGAAAACGGTTGATTCCGCATATGGAAATACAGACTGCACGGCGTACAACGATTTCCGCGAGATACTTATTCGAGATGATATTGAAACGGTGCTGATAGCAACGCCGGACCACTGGCACGCCATTATTTCAATTGAAGCCGCAAAGGCAGGCAAAGACATCTATTGTGAAAAACCGATTTCCCTGACTATTGCAGAAGGCAGGACTGTTGCTGATACGATGAATCGACTTAAAACCGTCTATCAGTCCGGCACTCAGCGGCGCAGCAACGGGTGTTTTCGTTTTGCTGTGGACGTCGCCCGCAGCGGAATGCTCGGCCGGCTTCACATCCTGCATTGCTACTACCATAACGGCCCGACATGTCCTCCACAGAAGCCGGAACCTGTCCCGAAGGGCTTTGATTATGATACCTGGCTCGGACCTGCCCCATTCGAGGCCTACACACCCAGAAGATGCCACGGTAGTTTTCGATGGTTATACGATTACTCCGGCGGGCAATTAACCGACCTCGGTGCACACTTCAACGATCTTGCCCAGTGGGCGAATGGCAGTCAATATACAGGCCCTACTCAGTACGAAGGCCGGGCTGAATTTCCAAGGGACGGTCTGTTCAATACACCCGTGCGTTTCGAGGTAGTTGCAACTTATCCGAACGGGGTAAAGATGATTTATCACGACGAAACTGAACCTGGCAGGGGCCCCAGAGGAAATAAATTTGTCGGCACCGATGGCTGGGTAAGCGTGGATGACACCGGCAAGATTACCGCTTCGAGCGAAGCCATTATGCAGAAGGTCAACTTTATGCAGAAAGGCTATGAGTTTATGACGGGTCACCATCGCAATTTTCTCGATTGTGTCAAGACACGCAGCCTACCGATATCCAATGCCGAAGTTTCTCATCGTTCGGTCACAACTTGTCACGCCGGAAATATCTGTCTGAGGTTAGGGCGAAAACTGCGATGGGATCCGGACAATGAGCGGTTTCTTAATGATGACATGGCCAACAGGATGCTCGCAAGAGCGATGAGATCGCCATGGTCTTTGTAGAAGCAGGGGGCGACTGAGGTAACGCCGGACTTAAAATGCACCGGATTAATACAGATTGAACATTCCTGCGATTAATATCTCTGCAGTAAGATGTATGTCTATTTATTT
This sequence comes from uncultured Pirellulales bacterium, assembly GCA_964653075.1. Classification (GTDB taxonomy): domain Bacteria; phylum Planctomycetota; class Phycisphaerae; order Sedimentisphaerales; family Anaerobacaceae; genus NIOZ-UU13. Next base: position 31,504 of record CAZZAX010000002.1, on the reverse strand, counting down.
CGTAGGGCGTGGTTTGCTCAAACGTCGATCAGGTCCCATATACGGTTAAGCGATGCGATGGTTTTTCGCAGGGCTGCATTATCTTCCATTTTGCGTAATTCCTGATCGAATGGTTCACATTCCACCGGACCGTCGTAACCGATTTTGACTAAGGCGTTAATAAATCCTCTCATATCGATAACTCCCGTTGTTACCGGTAGTGCCCGGCGGTTATCTATTTGCTTATCGACAGGAATACCCGATGGAGCGTCGTTTACGTGTACATGTACGATATCTTTATTCGATAACTGCAGCAGCTCTTCAACCGTCCCATGTGAGGTGTACCAATGCCAGCTATCCATAAGAAGACCTACATTTCCAGTTCCGATTGCATCCACCAGTTCCATCATTCCAATCTGAGTGCTTATAAATGGAAAACGAGACCTTGCCCGAGATGTTCGTGGCCCAACAAATTCCAGACCCAGCCTGATATCGTTGTCTTTGAGCGCATTCGCTATTTCACGAAAACGCTTTGTAAGCTGCTTGAAATGTTGCAGATACGTGAGTTCTCTGTGGCCGGGCATAATCCAGGTTGCTATGCGTTTGACGCCTAATTGTCTTAAAACAGCCGCCTGTTTGGGCAGTCGCGCCAAATCCGCCTTAAACCGATTTTCGTCTCTTCGAAACTCCACAGGAAGACCTGCTGCGCCGTATCGAATACCCTTATCTTTCATTGTCCCCAACCACTCACGGATTTCAGAGGTAGATTTGTTTACAAATTCACCAAGACTGGGAGTAATGCTGTCAAAACCATATTTAACTGCATACTCAAGTGCTTGTAGCTGATTGGCCCTTACTCCGATGTGACCGTGCCCCAGGTTCTTGTAGAATTTGACCTTTCCTTTCATCTGCGATGCCTGAGCGGATGGCTTGAGATAGTGGAGCGCTATGGCCGCAGTAATTGCCGACCGGCAAAAAGCACGTCTCGAAATAGCTTTGTATTGTTTTATTTTCGGCTCATTCATAATAGTTCCTCCAATTTCAATTTCTAAGTTTGACAAGTCCGTAACCAGCCGGCAACTTGGATTTTTTTACCTGAGAAACAAAAGAAGTGTAACGCATTAGACGGTCGGGGGCAAGCTGAATCTATATTTTCAAAATAAAGCTAAACCTGTGATATTGAAAAAGTGGAAAACATTGAAACGAAAACGGTTCTTGAAACTAAACACGGTAACAGTAAAATAATCAGCAGAACTGAAATCATATTCTGACTGAAAAGTGTTTTTGTTTTATTCTTGCTGACGACAACAGATTGCATAATCAACTAAAGGAAGAATTAAACCATGAAATACCGTGGGATATATTTGTTTTTACGTTGTTGCGGATTTTTACTGCTGCTTGTTATATTGATGTACAGTGAGCAGAATGCTACCCATTCGGAGAATCTCGATAGACAGATTATTTGGGAGCCTGTCGGCCTGTCAGGTGGAGGCGGAATGTTTTCGCCAGCGATATCTCCGGCGAACCATAACCTGATGATGCTCAACTGCGACATGAGCGCGGCGTATATTTCCGAGGACGGCGGCAGAAACTGGCGTATGATTAACCATGCGCAACTCAGAACTGATACGAGATGCCGGCCGGGCTTCCATCCATCAAATCAGGACATCATTTACGCTTCCTCAAGGGGACGCCTGCGAATCAGCCGCGACCGGGGAAGAACCTTTACACCAGTAGGTAATCTCAGGGAATCTCTGTACGGTGAAATTGCGATAAATCCACCCGATCCAAACATCATGCTTGTTGGTACTCGCAACAGCAAATGCTGGTTGTCACGAAATGCAGGTTCAACGTGGACAGCATGTAATGGACCCAATGGCCAGGTGATAGGATTCCATTTTGACCGTACTAACAAAGGCCGCGTTATGTTCGCTGCCACAAATAAGGGCATCTGGCGCTCTGACGATGGGGGGAAGAAATGGGAGGAAAAGACAGACGGCCTGCCATGGAAGGAAATACAGGGATTCGCCGGTGGTTCCGATTCGAAAGAAAACTTCATTGTGCTTTATTGCACCATAACCAGCAAAGATGAGAACGGCACCTTCAAGGGTGGTATCTATAGTTCAAGAGATCGCGGCCGGTCCTGGCAACAAGCCATGGGTCCGGGTATCAACACGGATACAAAAAAAGCCGATCAATGGGCCTATGGTTCTATCGCCCAATACAATCAGCTTCTCACCACGAATACTAAACCACTCACTGTGTACGCTATGAACACAAGTACAGGATTTCACCCGCCCCATCATGACACGGTATATCGAAGCGATGACGCGGGCCTGACCTGGCGCGACACGTACTTCATGGATCCGCGTTTCGAGCGTTACAATGTTGCTCCCAACTACGTCACCGCCTCCACCGGACAATCCTACAAGGGAGGTGATGCACCTTTCGGAGCTGCCATATGCAACACCGATCCCAACCGGGTCATTCTGGTAAGGAGTCAATGCTATATCACACATAACGGCGGTGAAACGTGGTTCAACGGCCATACTTATCCCGCTGCCGACCAGGAGCCCAAACCGGGTTGTGAATGGGTATGCAACGGCCTGGTGGTCACTACTACATGGCATTACTATATAGACCCCTTTGAATCGAACAGGCATTACATTGCTTATACGGATATCGGCCTGGCTCGATCAATTAACAGCGGTAAGACGTGGGTCTGGTGGGATAAGAACTCATGGGCACCATGGAGGAACACCTGTTACGAGATAACGTTCGACCCGGATATACCCGGAAAGATGTGGGGTGCGTTCTCCAATGTTCACGATATTCCCAACGACAATATCATTTCCGAACGTCACGGCCACAACCGTCCCGGAGGCGTATGTATCTCACGTGATTTCGGAGCTTCGTGGAAGCACGAAGCTCAGGGCATCCCACTAAAACCGGTGACCTCCATCGTGCTTGACACCATGAGTCCCAAAATTCTGCGTACGCTTTACGCCGGAGTCTTCATGGAAGGTGTGTATAAATCAATAGACGACGGTAAAACATGGACGCTGAAGAAAAAGGGCCTGGGCCACACACAGAACATGCGGGTCTCTCGCGTGATTCTGCACAGGGACGGTACGCTTTTTGCGATGGTATGCGCCAAGCGTCCGGCATATGGAAAGCCGCTCATGAGCGAGGGTGTAGGATTGTACCGATCCAGGGACGGCGCAGAGACATGGGAAAAGGTCAATACATCTCAACTTTTCTTGTATCCCAAGGATTTTTCAGTCCATCCGGGGGATAGCAATATAATTCTTATAGGCACCTGTGATTCGAACCGGCAGGACATGTCCGGGGGATTGTACTGCTCAGAAGATGGTGGAAAAACATGGAGACGTATCGGGCGAAAAGCGCGTCAGACCTTTGGTGGATACTTTCACCCTGAATTCAAGGGGTGGATATATATGACTTTTACTGAAGGAGCGCCTAGTGCCGGCCTGTGGCTAACACGGGACAATGGTCGTACCTGGGAAGCCTTCGATGATCTACCGTTCTCGAATATTCAAAGAGTGGTGTTTGACCCGGCTGATGATAGTCTAATGTATATCACCACGTTTGGCGGCAGCGTATGGCGGGGACCGATCCTGCCGCATGAGAATTAATCCGAAGCCTGACTTCTTAAATACGAACAATACATCTTATTGACGCTATACTATATATAAGCTATAATATTTTAAGGACTGGAAGACGGTTGTATTGCACCGATAGCAGCACGCGTTTAAGCCGGGTCCGCTTGAGTTAAATAATTAAAGATTTTGATCTACAGTTAGTTGAGTAGATATAATATGGCTTTTTTCTTCAGGTACATGTTGCACCATAGACGTATTTTTTTGGTGGTGGCTTGTATCGGTTTTATATTTGGTAGAAAACAAGCCGCATACGCCGAAGATATTGACGTCGCCCGCGAACAATTTAAGACCGGTCAATACAAAAAATGCCTTGAATTAACTCGAAAAGCCATCGAAGACAGCACCTACAGAAGCAGAAGGCACTTGTGGGCTCTGATGGTCGAGTCGCTAATGGCAATGGGCCAATATCACAAGGCCGCAAAAGAAATTGATTTGGCCCTTCTTCGTTATCCAATGAGTTCTCGCTTCTTAAAGCTTGGGCATAAGGCGCATCTATCTTGCGGCCAAACCAATCGTGCTTCCGAAATGCTTAAAAAAATCTACCGTTATGGCGGTTCATTCAAATTAGAATTCTGGGACCCGCCGGATCTGGTGGCTCTCGGAGAAACGCTTCTTCTGCTTGGCTCCGAACCACGGATTATTCTTGAGCAGCTTTTTAACCGTGCCTTAAGAATTGACCCGAACTGCCGTGAAGCCTATCTCGCATCGGCAGCACTGGCACTGGATAAGCAGGATTACGATCTGGCCGCCAGTCAGTATCGAAAAGCTCTCGAACGGTTCGGCGACGACCCGGACATGCATTGCGGTTTAGCCAAGGCATTTTACCATAGTGACAGGAAATTAATGATCAAATCATTAGATGCGGCTCTTTTTATAAATCCGAACCATGTGCCTTCCTTATTGCTTCTGGCAGAACATCAAATCGATTGCGAAGACTATGCTTCCGCGGGCAAATTGCTTGATCAGGCTGTTGCTGTTAATCCGTGGCACTCAGAGACCTGGGCTTTGCGTGCGGTTATATCTCATCTGGGTAATGACCCTAATACGGTCAAGAGCTGCCGCGCTAATGCGCTGAAGTTTTGGCCGAAAAATCCGGTAGTGGATTATCTGATCGGCAGAAAGTTGTCCCAGAAATATCGTTTTGCAGAAGGAGCAGCTTATCAGCGTCGAGCATTGCAATTTGATCGGAAATATCTTGCAGCAAAGATACAGTTGACCGAAGATTTGCTTCGTCTGGGCGACGAATCAAAGGGATGGACTCTGGCTGAGGAGGTTTACAAGGTTGACCAGTATAATGTCCTGGCGTACAACCTTGTCAATCTTCGAGATAGTATGTCAAGGTTCAAAACTCTAACTGCGGACGGATTCATCATTCGAATGGACGAGCTCGAAGCGGCTGTGTACGGTAAAAGGGTCTTGAAATTGTTACAGCAGGCCAAATCCCAACTATGTCAGAAATACGGCCTTGAATTGAGTGACTCCGTTACATTGGAGTTGTTCCCTAATCAGCAGGATTTCGCCGTGCGCACGTTTGGCATGCCCGGAGGGGATGGTTTTCTCGGTGTCTGCTTCGGTAATGTAATTACCGCAAACAGTCCAAGGGCTTCCAGAGCAGTAAACTGGGAGGCAACTTTGTGGCACGAGTTTTGTCATGTAGTCACACTCAATCTGACAGAAAACAAAATGCCGCGCTGGCTCAGTGAAGGTATTTCCGTATATGAAGAAAAACAGCGCAATCCCGCCTGGGGTCAACACATGAATTCGGAGTATCGTAAAATGATCCTCGCAGGAGAGCTGGTCCCGATTAGCAGGCTAAGCAGTGCGTTTCTGAGTCCGCCTACACCAATGCACTTGCAGTTTGCCTACTATGAATCCTCACTTGTGGTGGAGTTTCTTGTCGATAAGTTTGGCCTGGCGTCTCTCAAAGCTATACTTGCGGACCTGGCTGAAGGCGACGAGATCAACACGGTCATCTCCAGGAGGACTGCTCCGATTGAAAAAATCGAAAAGCAATTTGAGGTCTTTGCTCGAAAACTAGCCGAGGATCTGGCTCAGGATGTTGACTGGTCTGAGCCGGAGACCGGACAAGTTGATCCTTCTGACCCGGAGGCTTTGGCGGAATGGCTTACAAAGCACCCAAACAGCTTTTGGGCCCTGACATTGCGTGCCAACCATCTTTTGGCAGATGAAAACTGGGAACAGGCCCAGATACCGCTCAAGAAGCTGCTCTCTCTTTATCCGAACTATACCGGCGAAGGAAATGCTTATAGTCTTCTTGCCAGTATATATCGAAAACTCGACGAGACCGAACAGGAACGCCTGATGCTCACCAAGTTGGGCACGATTTCAGCAAATGCAGTGGAGGCCTATGGACGTCTCATGGAGATTGGTATGGAGCAAAAGGACTGGTCTGCAATCCTTGAAAATGGAAACAGATATATGGCGATCTATCCCATGCTTGGAACGGTTCATTTGCAGATGGGCCGGGCCAACGAAGAACTCGGCCAAAACGAACAAGCTATCGAATCATACAGGCGTCTGCTTTTGCTGGATCCCGCTGACCCGGCGGATGTCAACTACCGCCTGGCTAAGCTGTTTCAGGAACGAGACCCAAGCACTGCAAAACGATATGTACTCGAGGCTCTGGCGGATGCGCCCCGTTTTCGAAAGGCTCATAGTTTATTGTTGAAAATCATCAGCGATACCCGTTCCGATTCATCGGGATCCGGGTCCATACCAAATAACCAGGACAAGCTGCCGGCAATTCAGGGGGACGTACCGTGACAAAATCAAAGTGGTTTTTAGTTCTGTTCATGGTGGCGTGTTTTGGTGTGAGCCTGGTGTTTGCACAGAGATATTACAATCGACGATATTCCCGTCGAAGGGGTGTGCCTGACTGGGAACCCGATAAGGAATTTTCTCATGATGTCTTCACATTTGTGCGAATTCGATATTCATCCGGATATGGCAGACGCGGGTATAGAGGTGGATATGGTCGGGGTTTTCGTGGTGGCGACTGGGCGACGGACTATCCAGACAGCGATTTGAACTTCTCTTTCCGCCTGCATCAATTGACTTCGATGGAAGTTAATCCTGACGGGTTGGTACTCGAACTGACGGATCCGAGACTCTTCGATTACCCCTTTATCTATATTGTTGAGCCCGGCCGTCTGGTCTTCAGTGGAGAGGAGGTAAAGATTCTCCGTAGCTATCTCTTGAACGGCGGATTTCTTATGGTTGATGATTTTTGGGGTGAAGATGAGTGGTATAATTTTTATTATGAGATAAAGCGTGTTTTTCCTGATCGCGAGCCGCGTGAGCTGGGCCTGGATCACCCGGTTTTCTCGGCGATATTTACACTAAAGGAGAAACCGCAAATTCCCAGCATCGGCGCTGCTTTGCAGGGTCGTGATTATGGTATCACCTGGGAGCGGGAAGACGCACAAATTCCTCATTACAAAGCCATCTATGACGACAAGGGCCGTATGATGGCAATCATCTGTCATAACACCGATTTAGGCGACGGCTGGGAGCGAGAGGGCGAAGACGAGTGGTATTTTCGGGAGTTTTCAGAAAAGAAGGCATACCCGCTGGGGATTAATATAGTCTTTTACGCAATGACACATTGAAAGGAAAATGACTTTGGCGACCAAAACTTATGAATTCGAACGATGGGCTGTAGAACAAATCAGCAAGGCAAGGCAGCGTATTGGTGCTGAACTTTCAAAGGTTATCATCGGCCAGGAAAATGTTATCGAGCATCTTCTGATTGCGGTTCTTGCCGGTGGGCACTGTTTGATTACCGGAGCGCCGGGCCTGGCCAAGACATTGCTGGTAAAATCGCTCACACAACTTTTTAACTTAAAATTTCAGCGTATTCAGTTTACCCCCGACCTTATGCCCGCTGACATCACCGGAACTGAAATCCTTCAGCAAACCGATGGAGAGCGAAAGATGGTTTTCGTAAAGGGACCTATCTTTGCAAATATGATTCTTGCCGACGAGATTAACCGCACGCCTCCGAAAACACAGGCAGCCCTGCTTGAGGCAATGCAGGAATACCATGTCACCGCTGCAGGTGTATGCCATTCGCTAATCGAGCCGTTCTTTGTCTTTGCGACACAAAATCCTATCGAAATGGAAGGCACTTATCCACTGCCAGAAGCGCAGCTCGACCGGTTTATGTTTAATGTCTGGATAGATTACCTTCCGGAAGACGACGAAGTTGAGGTCGTTCGCCGGACTACCGCCGCTGAGCCCGAACCTATCAAGCAGGTATTCACCGGCAAAGACTTACAGCAGTTTCACGGTGTAGTTCGCAAGGTCCCTGTGGCCGAGGACGTCGTACGTTACTCTGTGAGAATCGCAGCAGCATCACGCCCGAGTCCGGATAATTCACTTGATTTTATAAATGAGTGGGTTACATGGGGAGCCGGATTGCGAGCATCGCAGTATATGGTGCTTGGTGCCAAGGCCCGAGCGCTGCTGTACGGCAGATCGCATGTCAGTTTCGACGATATTCGGGCAATGGCCTATCCGGTGCTTCGACACCGCATATTAATCAATTACCGTGCAGAGGCAGAGGGTGTAGTAATTGAAAAAATTGTAGATCGACTGCTTAAATCAGTCAAAGAATGAGTCGCCAAATGACAAATAAAGCTGCAGAATCCGTATTGGCGAACACTAATAGTAACGTCGAAGGTATGATTGATCCGGTTTCACTGATGAGGATCAAATCGATGGAGTTGCGAGCCAAGGTTATAGTCGAAGGATTCTGGAAGGGTATTCATCGAAGCCCCTATCATGGCTTTTCAGTCGAGTTTACCGAGTACCGTCAATACACACTTGGTGACGACCCACGTTATATTGACTGGCGGTTATATGCTCGCAGTGATCGATTTTATATAAAGAAATTCGAGGATGAGACGAATCTTCGCTGCCACCTGCTCATTGACCACAGCCGATCGATGGGCTACGGCTCCGGAGAATACACTAAGTCGCAATACGTCGGCACACTGGCCGCAACGTTGGCATATTTTCTCTTCACCCAGGGTGACGCTGTGGGGCTGGCGACATTTGACGATCAAATCAGACAGTATTTGACACCTCGAAACCGGCCGGGTTATCTCCGCCGCTTGATGCTCACGCTGGAGGCTTCTCCACAGGGTAGTACGACCGATCTGGGTCCACCGTTGCAGTATGTCGCCGGAATGTTGACAAGACGCAGCCTGATTGTGCTGATTTCTGATTTGCTAACCTCGATAAACCGGCTCGAACAAGATTTAAACTATCTCTGTGCGGGTGGCCATGATGTCGTGGTATTTCATGTATTGGACCCCTCCGAGTTAAAATTTGACTTTAATTCACCGGCACTCTTTCAGGATATAGAGACAGGGCGTAATATGTACGTCAATCCGTCCGATGCCCAGGCAGGTTATAAACGTATGCTTGAAAAACATCTGACTGTAGCAAGGTCCATATGCCAAAACCTGGGAATCGATTACCACTTGTTCCCAACGGATCGTCCGTTTGATTTGGCCTTGCTGGACTTCCTGCAGGACCGAATGAGACGAAGAAAACGTCTGAGATACAGAAGTAGTTCAAAAAGCAGGAATAAGACATGAGTTTCCTTTATCCATTATTTCTGGCGGGTATATCTGCAGTCGCTTTGCCGATTATTTTGCATATGATTAGGCGCCAAACGAGGAAGCGCATAACGTTTAGCTCGTTGATGTTTTTGCGTACTTCAATACCAAGATTCAAGAACCGCACCCGTTTGGAGAACCTGTTGCTTCTAATTTTACGGTGTATAATACTATGCCTTCTTGCATTTGGGTTCTCGCGTCCATTTTTCCCGCGTGAAGCTCCCCTAAGACAGGTCTCTCTCCGCAGACGAATAGTTCTTTTAATCGATACCAGTGCATCCATGCGTCGTGCCGGAATTTGGGACCAGGTAATCATCCAGGCACAGTCTGTGCTGGAGGATGTTGTCGAAGCTGACCGAGTATGTGTAATAAGCTTCGACCAGAGCACTAAAACACTGATAGGATTCGAACAATGGGCAGCATTGGATCCTGCCCGGCGAATTCCGATCATAAAAGAACAAATATCGAAACTATCACTAAGTTGGGCCCTTACCAATCTTGGCAACGCCCTGGTCAGTGCGGCCGAAGCTATTGAAGATGACCAGGTCGATGACGGACAAAAAACTTATACAATGAGCCAGGTGGTACTTATCAGCGATCTGCAAAAGGGCAGTAACCTTGAAGCGATGAACGCCTATGAATGGCCTGAAGAGACGGAATTATTGGTTAAATCGATACAGTGCCAGGGCAATACCAATGCGGCATTACAATTAGTGGCAGACCGCAGTGGATCGGGTAGTCCCGATGATGACAGCCTCGCGGGTATCCGAATCATCAATTCACCTGATGCGACCACAGAGCGATTTCGGCTGAACTGGGCTGATGAGTCAGTTGCAACAACATCAAGCCAGGCTAAAGATGTGTATGCGCCGCCCGGCCATAGTGTTGTTGTGCGTGTCCCTGCCCGGGAAGACCGGCTGCAAGCACGAAAGCTGATTTTGACGGGCGACGACCATGACTTTGACAATACCCTCTTTTTAGCACCATATTTACAGCAGCAGGTCAATATCCTTTACATAGGCAGTGACAATCCTGCCGATTCGAAGGGAATGTTATATTACCTGCAGTGGGCCTTTGGAACTACCCGCGCACTCAAGCCTCATGTCATTTCCCATCCAGGTGATAAGACTATCGCAGCCACAGACATTGAGACAGCGCATTTGGTCATTGCTGCTGATAAAATCAACAGTGATAACCTTGCATCCCTGCGCCGATACCTCGAATCTGGCCGAACATTTCTGCTGGTTATGAAGTCTGCTGATGATGTTACAACCTTGAAAGGCCTTTCAGACATTGAATCCATCGAATCTGAGGAAGCCGATGTTGACCGATACGCGATGCTCAGCCGGATTGAATTCAAACATCCTCTGCTAACGCCTTTCTCCGAGCCTCGCTTTGGAGACTTCACACAGATACACTTTTGGAAATACCGGTGGATAAGTATCGGTGATTTGCCCAACGTTCAGGTATTAGCTCATTTCGACAGTGGCGATCCCGCCTGGATTGAAATGCCGGTGGGCAAAGGATCTCTGCTCATATTAACCTGCGGCTGGCACCCTTCAGACAGTCAGCTTGCACTTTCATCAAAATTTGTACCGCTTCTATACTCAATTCTTGAATATAGCGGTGTCCTTACAGGACGGCAATCACAGTATTTCGTAGGTGACTATATATCAATACCGCACTCAATAAAGGCTGGAGCATCTAACATACAGATTCGCAAACCCGACGATTCTCTGGTTAGTCTGGAAGCCAGTAAGAATGTTTTTACACAGACTGACTTGCCCGGAATTTATACCATTGAGACATCCGCAGGCAATCATCTTTTCGCGGTCAACCTGCCGGCTCGGGAATGCCAGACGGCCGCTATGCAAATTGAAGATATCGAAAGATTCGGTGTTTCCTTCAGGCAGTCTTCAGGTATTGAAGTCGAACAGACTACGCCTGCAAAACGTCAAAGAAGTTTTGCCGCATTGGAATATGAGCAGAAAGTGTGGCGATGGGTATTAGTCGTGCTATTGGCTGTGTCGTTAATTGAGATTTGGCTGGCGGGCTGGTTGACCCGTTCGCCTTTGAATCTGCAGGGAGAAATGAAATGATTGAAAAAGCTCTTCGCAAACAACTCCGACCAATAGTTAATCGCAGGAGGCGTTTGTATTTAGCGTGGTGGTTGTCGGCCTGTTGGCTCGTTTCGGCACTCATTGGTATCGGTTTGATAGGTGCTAATTGGCTTTGGGGGTGTAATTCACCTGTCGTAAACTGGGCACTATGCATCTCAACTCTGCTGGCGACGGTTATAGTCTTATATAAATTTAGTCAAATGCACCCGGATTACAGGGCTGTTGCACGAAATATTGAGCAGCAACACCCCGATATGCAGGCTCTTTTATTAGCCGCAATAGAACAAGAACCACAGGGACTCGGTGGCCAATTTGGTTATCTTCAGGAAAGAGTTATAGGTGATGCTCTTAGACACGCGGGTAAACACGACTGGCTTCGAAGTATATCATCAAAAAGACTTTTCCTGGCACACTTTGGTGGAATTGCAGCGCTGTCATTTATTATCATAGCACTTTCACAGCTTTTACCATCTACCCCCTCTCTTTTCACAATCAAAAGAGGTGTGCTGGCCGGTAAAGATTATAATATCACCGTTAGTCCTGGAGACACCACCGTGGAATTAGGAACCGCGGTAGTTATTATGGCACGCTTTGACGGGCGGGTGCCTCCGGAAGCAACGCTTTGGATAGGCCCGTCTGAACAGGACAAAAAGCGGATCATCCTGACAAAAAACCTTGACGACCCCGTGTTCGGTGGACTCATACCGGAGGTCAATAACAACCTGATTTATCATGTCGAATACGCGAATAAGCGAACGGACAACTTTAGAATAAGTGCTTTCGAGCACCCCGCGCTTCGAAAAGCGGATGCCAGGATCGTGTATCCTCCATATACGAAATTGCCTGAGAAAGTTATCAAAGACACACGGCAAATCAGTGTTGTCGAAGGTTCCGATGTCACCCTGACATTTACTCTTAACAAACCGGTAATTACGGCGCGTCTTATGGCTAAAAGCCAGTCAGCTCTCAATTTAATCGCCGATAATGAGCAGCCGAACATCTATACTACTTCAGTGACCGTAACCCAGAATCAAAGATATGAGCTTTACCTGACCGACGCTCAGGGACTGAAAAATAAAATACCACCGCGTTTTATAATTGATGTCCATAAAAACCTCCCCCCCGAACTAAAGCCGTTATTTCCCAATCGCGACGTTGTTGCGTCGCCTTTGGAGGAATTGAGCCTGGAAGCAGAAGTATCGGATGACTACGGCGTGACCGGCTATGGGCTGAGCTATACACTTGCCGGCACTCAAAGTAGAGACATCACGCTGGGCCAGTCGGTGCTATCAAACGAGAATTTACATATTCAGCACTTATTGGCACTTGAAGAGATTAACGCCCGGCCCGACCAGTTACTTACGTACTTCTTCTGGGCCGACGATGTAGGGCCGGGCGGCAGAAACCGAAGAACTTCCAGCGATATATATTTTGCCGAAGTTCGTCACTTTGAAGAGATTTTCCGCGAAAGCCAGTCATCCCAGCAGCAGAACAATCAGAACCAAAGGCAAAGCGGTCAGCAACAGGGCCAACAGGGCGAACAGCTCGCCCGTCTGCAGAAGCAGATTATCAGCGCTACCTGGAATGTTAAGCAGAAGGCCGAAATGTCGGGTGGGATTGACGACCACAAAAAAGATCTCGGTGTCGTACACCAATCGCAGGCTGATGTGTTGCAGCAGGCCCAATCGGCTATGACACGGGCGCAAGATTCCTCCGCGATGAAAACCTTGCAGGAAGCTACCAGGCATATGGAGACATCGCTGAAACATTTAAACAAGGCGGATGAATCGGCTTCAACAAAAGAACTGACACCGGCATTGGCCTCCGAGCAGTTGGCATATCAAGAGCTGCTTAAACTAAAAGATCTCGATAATCAGGTTGCACGGGGCAGCAGCACAGGCAGAGGCGGCAACTCCCGTTCTGGTAGCTCCGGCCGCCGTTCTGACCAGCAATTGCAGCAATTGGAGCTGACGCAAAAGGAGAATAGGTACGAAACTCAGCGATTGGCTCAGTCTCAGCAGCAGAGACAACGAGAGGACCTTCAGGTTCTTAACAGACTTCGCGAGTTGGCCCGACGGCAGAATGAAATGAGCGAAAGACTCAAAGAGGCACAGGCCGCGCTTCAGCAGGCCGAAAATGAGAAGCAAAAGCAGGAGATTCGCCGGCAGCTCAAGCGTCTCACAGAACAGCAGCTTCAGGCCCTGCAGGACGTTGACGAGCTTCAGCAGCGAATGGAGAGGTCGGAAAACCGCCAGCGTATGGTAGATGCAAGACAGCAGCTCGATCAGAGCCGCTCAAGAATTCGTCAGTCGGCCGAGGAATTGGAACAGGGTATGCTCTCGAGGGCGATAACTTCCGCTACGCGTGCACAACGTGAGCTGGAACAGATGCGTGACGATTTTCGGCGAAATACTTCCGGTCAGTTTACCGAGCAGATGCAAAATATGCGTGACCAGGCACAGCAGCTCGACCGGCGACAAAACGAAATAGCAGAGGATATCAGACAACAGATAAGTTCCGAACGAAAGACACTTACCGATTCCGGTATAAATCGTGAACTGGCGGATCGAATCGGCCGGCAGAGAGAAAGTACCGAAGAGTTAATTAAACAGATGAAAGATGTAAGCGAGCAGGCGGAGACTTCCGAGCCGCTGCTTTCGAGAAAGCTCTACGATACGTTACGCAAAGCAAGCACCGACAATGTTGACAGAGCGCTTGAGGCGACCGGTGAGCTGCTGAAACGCAATTTCCTGCCGCAGGCACAGGAGATTGAGAAACAGGCCGCAAAAGGTATTGAAGATATAAGGAAAGGCGTCGAAGAAGCTGCTGAAAATGTGCTCGGTGACGAGGCCGAATCGCTGCGTCTGGCCAGACAACAGCTCGATGAGTTGATTAGACAGGTTAATGATGAAGTTGCTCGTGCTGGTAATGAGGGCCAGCGGCCATCAACTGACCCCAATGAACTGGCGGACTCAGCAGACAATCAGCAAAGGCCTTCTGATACTCAATCGGGCGCCGACAGTGAACGTCGGGCCAGGCAATCAGCAGACCGGCCGCAGGATGGCAGAGCATCGGCAAATGCCGCTACAAGTGGAAATCGCCCAACAGATTCTGATCCTAACAATGCACAACAAGGCTCGCCACGCGGTGGCTCAAGAAGGCAAACGGCTGATGCTCGTACCGGCGGGAGAGCCGCCCCTGGCGGACGAACCGACCCGGGTGGCTGGGGTGGTACTCTTTCCGGGCAATGGGACCAGGGCGACCCGAACGGTCCTTTCACTGGCAGAGACTATACCCAATGGTCGGATCGCCTCCGCGATGTGGAAGAGATGCTCAACGAGCGTGACTTACGCGATGAAGCCGCAAGGATTCGAGACCGCGCCCGTTCGATTCGAGCCGAATTCACACGTCATGGTAAAGAGCCACAGTGGGATCTCGTACGGCAGCAGATAACCGATCCGCTGACAGAATTGCGTAAACATCTCAGCAACAAGCTGGCTCAGCTTCATTCGGATGAAGCGCTTGTGCCTATCGATCGAGACCCGGTACCCAGACGTTTTGCCGAATTGGTGCGAAGGTACTATGAAAACCTGGGAGGTGGCGACTAATGATGCTGCCTGGCACAATAACTATACCTGTAAGCCCATGGCTTTGGCTGGCCGTTTCGGTGTTAACCGTAACTGCTGCGCTTTTGTTTTGGTCATACCGGCGTTCGGCGGAATTAGGTGCAATTCATAAGACTGCTTTTTGTCTGAGGCTTTTGGGAGTGTTTGTGCTTGTACTATGTCTGATTGAGCTGCTGTGGAGTGGAAGACGTGCAAAATTCGGTGCCAATCTGTTTTTAGTTGTTGCTGATAACAGCAGTGGCATGAATGTTCGGGACCAGGGTATAACTCAAAGCCGAGGAGAAGTCCTTCAAGCCGCGTTAAAAGCAGATAAGTCCGATTGGCTTGGCACTTTGGCCGATACTTTTCAGGTTCGACAATACGTATTCGATTCGCGCTTACGCCGGACAACAGACTTTTCAGAGTTGAATTTTGACGGCAAGGCCTCTGCGATAGGTATGACCTTACAAACAATTTCCGAACGTTACAGGGACAGGCCGTTGGCCGGTGTGCTTCTTATGACTGACGGTAATGCCACGGACCTGGCTGAGCAATTCTATGACTTGTCGTCTGTGCCTCCTGTTTACCCGGTTGCAATCGGTTCGAAACCGCTAAAAGATATCTCACTGACTAATGTCTCGGTCAGCCAGACGTCTTTCGAGGATGCTCCTGTGATGATACAGGCCGACGTTGAGGCGGCTGGTTATACCGGCAAGACCATTGTGGTACGCTTGCTCGAAAGCTCAGGACGGATTGTGGAACGGCAAACACACAAAATCTCGAAGGACGACGAGAAACAGGCATTTCGTTTTCGTCTGCGTCCCGACAAGACCGGCGTATTATTTTATGACCTCGGTGTAAAAGAAGAAATCCCGCAGGATAAAATTACGGAACAGGACAAAGAGCCATCGGAAGCGACTCTGGCCAACAATAAACGTACAGTTGTCGTTGATCGCGGCGAGGGACCCTATCGGATTCTTTATGTTTCCGGCAGGCCCAACTGGGAATATAAGTTCCTGCAACGGGCAATTAGTGAAGATGAGCAGGTGCAGCTTGTGGCCCTTCTTCGTGTCGCAAGGCGGGAACCGAAATACGATTGGAGGGGACGTGCCGGTGAGGTGAGCAATCCGTTGTTTCGTGGATTTGATAACAAAGACGAGGAAGAGACAGAACAATACGACCAGCCTGTCCTTGTTCGTCTTAATACACGTGACGAGCGGGAGCTTAGCAACGGTTTTCCCAAAACAAAAGAGGAATTATTCGATTACCATGCGGTTATACTCGACGACGTCGATGCGGAATTCTTCTCATATGACCAAATGGAGCTGCTTCAGGAATTTGTGGCCAAACGAGGCGGCGGTTTCTTAATGCTCGGCGGAAAGGAATCATTCCGGCAGGGTAACTTCCATCGCACACCTGTCGGTTATATCCTGCCTGTATATCTGGACAGGCAGATTCAGCAGGAAACATTATCTCAGGCATATTTGAATCTGACTCGTGAAGGCTGGCTCCAGCCGTGGGCACGATTATGTGACAATGAGCAGGATGAAATACAGCGGCTCTTAAAGATGCCGGCATTTCGTGTGCTTAATTGCATGCGGGCAATTAAGCCGGGCGCGCGAGTACTTGCAACTGTTGGAAACGATCCGGATCGACAGATCCCGGCTTTGGTTATTCAAAGGTACGGAAACGGACGCGTCGCAGCATTGACTATCGGTGATATTTGGCGATGGGGCATGAAACAATCTCAAATGCATGATGATATGGATAAATTCTGGAGGCAAACGTTGCGATGGCTGGTTGCGGATGTACCCGGCCGGATATCTCTGAAGGCTGCGCACAAGCCTGAGAAAGTGAATCAGCCGGTTATGCTTCAAATTTATGCTCGCAATAAAGATTTCGAACCAATGGATAATGTTTCTGTTTCTGTCGAAGTGCATGAGCCCAAAGGCCGAAAAGTCCGACTAACGGCTGAACCTGTGCTTACTGAAAGCGGGCTGTTTGAGGCCACTCATATTCCTCGCTCCAATGGGGGCTACTTTGCACGTGCCGTTGTAACCGATGCCAATAGTCTCCAGCTTGGTGAGGCAAAAACCGGATGGGCTGTTGACCTTGAAGCCAATGAATTTCGGTCGATAGGAACCAATCGCCCGTTGCTCGAAAGAATTGCTCATCAGACCGGAGGCAACGTTATTGAGCTTGACGCATTAGATAAATTTGTTGGTAACCTGCCTAATAGGGCCGCCCCGATCACGGATACATGGATCAAGCCATTGTGGGATTTGCCGGGGGTCTT
Source organism: uncultured Pirellulales bacterium (assembly GCA_964653075.1). Taxonomy (GTDB): domain Bacteria; phylum Planctomycetota; class Phycisphaerae; order Sedimentisphaerales; family Anaerobacaceae; genus NIOZ-UU13. The sequence goes on along the minus strand of CAZZAX010000002.1, from coordinate 14,176 downwards.
GCCGGCCATTTTTCTCTTTACTCTGATTTGTTTCGCCGGTGAATGGACCTTGCGCCGTTGGAAGGGGATGCCGTGAAGATAATGACAAAATTATTGATTGGCTTGCTGGTCCTCAGTGGTACTGTGTCTTATCCGCAAAGAACTGAGCCGCAAATCCAGCAATATCCTGTTGTAATAGTTGTTGTCGGTGCCGCTGGAACTCCGGAATACGCGGCACAATTCACCGAATGGGCAGCCCTTTGGGAAAAAGCTTGTGCAAAAGGTCAGGCTAATTACGTCTCGGTTGGTTTGAACAAAACTATGGGCTCATCCGATCGTGCGAGGTTACAAGAAATATTAACGAATGAGTCGAAACAAAACCCCACCGCTTTGTGGCTGGTTTTCATTGGTCATGGAACTTTTGACGGAAGAACGGCAAAATTCAACCTCCGAGGCCCTGATGTCTCGGCGGATGAGCTTGCCGAATGGCTAAAGCCCTTTCTCAGGCCTGTTGCAGTTATAAATACAGCCTCCTCAAGTGCTCCTTTCCTAAGCAGGTTGTCTGCACAGCAGCGCGTAATAATCACCGCAACCAAGAGCGGCTTTGAACAGAACTTTGCGAGATTTGGCCAATATCTGACCGATTCAATCGTCAATCCAAAAGCAGACCTTGACAAAGATGGTCAGACTTCATTGCTTGAAGCTTTTCTGACCGCCTCTAATCGAGTTGATGAATTCTATTCTGCCGCAGGCCGCCTAATCACCGAACATGCCTTGCTCGACGACAATGGGGACGGGCTGGGCACGAGGGCCGACTGGTTTCGAGGCATCCGGCCTGTAAAAAAGGCCAGGGATAATGCGTCTCTCGATGGCTACCGCGCCCATCAAATTTACCTTGTTTGCAGTGAAGACGAGATGAAAATGGCTCCTACTCTGAGGGCCCAAAGGGATAAGCTTGAGCTTGAAGTTATGAAGCTTCGTGATTCTAAAGAGACCTTTTCTGAAGATGAATATTTTTCAAAACTCGAAGCATTGCTCTACGATATCGCTCGAATCTATGAGCAGACCAAAAAAGTAAGTACCAGACAGTAATAGCAATAGCACTTCAAAACAAAGACAACCAAGTCAATTACATCCACTCACGATCTTGTGTACAAGAGTAAAAGATTGAATTTATAAAGGGATTAGGTATTATATTGGAGATTAAATTCATCAATATAGCTGAATGTTTATTAATGCAAAATATACATTAGGATACCGTCAAAGACCATATTCCCGGCAAATGTCCTGTTTGTGGGGCAGCCAGGGAACAATTCCAGGAAGTGGTTTAAATGCAAATGAAAGCAAAGCTTAGCAGTGCACGGTTTGTGAATACATTCATCAGGGGCCAACGCCGCCACCCCGTAGAGGCTGAATATGAGTAATACTAACCAGATTAAAATCATTTTAGTTCTGGTGCTCTTGACTTGGCAAAAAATCTCTTTAATACAGGCCAAATCAACAGACTCGACTTGCGGCCCATTAGATGTACATGAAAATAATCGCTATCTTGTACATGAAGACGGCACACCATTCTTCTGGCTGGCTGATACGGCATGGCAGCTCATTCATGACCTCGATAAACAGCAGGTCGATAAGTATCTTTCCAATAGAGCAAAGAAAGGCTTCACTGTAATCCAAACAGTCATTTTGGCAGAATACGATGGACTGGACAAACCGAATGCGTATGGTCATTTCGTATTGCGGGAAAAGAATCCCACAAAGCCAATTGTAAAAGATGGGCCAAATAATGATTACTGGGACCATGTAGAATATATGTTAAATAAAGCACAAAAACTCGGATTATATGTGGGATTGCTGCCAACATGGGGGCGATATGTGACAAGCAACTGGCAGAATGGCATCGTTGACGGAATCTTTAATGAGCAAAATGCCCAAATCTACGGCAAGTTTGTCGGCAGGCGTTTTCGCAGTCATCAGAATATTATCTGGATAATCGGTGGAGACCGGGCGGCACCGACGGATACCTCACGGACAATTTGGCGAGCTATGGCAAAGGGGATTGCGATTGGTGTCTCCGGCTATGAAGATTATAGCAAAATATTAATGACCTATCATACATCAGGACCTGGAGCCAGTTGGTGGTTCTTCAATGATGAGAAGTGGATTGATATTCGTGCAGCACAGTCAGGCCATGGGCAAAACAGCTTTAATTGGCAGCTAATGCAGACCGGATACTCGATGAAACCTGCAAAACCGGTGCTCGACCTGGAGACTGCATATCCAGGTTTCAGACATGGCCGTCCGCCGACAACTGCCACCGATGACCATGCTAGGCGGGGGGCATATTGGTCTGTCTTCGCCGGAGCTTGTGGACATACGTACGGACATCACAGTATCTGGCAGATGCACGATTCCGGCACACGGGCAATTGCGAACCCGGACGGCTACTGGTATGAGGTTCTGGACGTACCAAGTGCTGCCCAGATGGGTTATTTAAGATACCTTATGGAATCGAGACCATTTATAACGGCATTTCCGGATCAGGCAATGATTTTGACTGAACAAACCAGACCGGACGATTACATCGAAGCACTTCGCGGCGATGGTTTTGCTATGATCTATACGCCCACAAGCAAGAAATTCACGCTACGGCTGGGCAGGATTAAAGCAGAAACTCTGACAGCCTGGTGGTTTAATCCGCGGACGGGAAAGGCTAAGCGGATTGGTAATTTCAGAAATAACAGCAGCAAGGAATTCAATCCTCCCGGTAAAGAGCAATTCGCAAATGACTGGGTTCTGGTTTTGGATGACGCCGGCAAAGAGTTTGTTGAGCCGGGCCGAACCAATTAGGTAGACATTAGGCTAATTGTCGAGCATTAAGAAGCATATACGACAATCGGCCGGGAATTATACCAATTTCTTCCCGAGATTATGTTTACAAACGGTGTAATCTATGGTCTTCTACGAAGCTGTCTCAATTATAGCCGCCCAGTCATTCGATGAAGGTGTTCGCAGGATGATTTTCTCTTCTTTTGTTCTGACAGGGCTTGTGCGTTCGCCGGTCCCGGGATTGATCCAGATGACTGTATAGCCTTGCGCTGCCGACTTGATATGTAAGATTGTTTCTCTAACATCAGCTAAATATACGAGGTAAATCTCACCTTCTTTAGCGAGACAGAATGCCCCTTTTCTAACAAACTCGTTATGCGGCTCCATCTGCGTATACGGAATCGACTCGAACGTTTTACGTAAGTGACGCAATTGAGCAGGGGCCTTACCCCCACCAATATGGCCTGTATAAAAGCCGGTTCCGGGGCTCCAGTCACCGTACGTAGCATATCCGCCGGCCATTGCGATTGACCAATGGCACTTCCTGACCCAATCGCTGTTCTGACCATGGCTTGGTTTATCCAGTTTACCTTCGTAACCATATTCTTCGTTTACGTAGGGCTTCGCTTTTTCACGATACTTAAGGACCCACTCGTTAACCTCGGTGCAATTCCCGTACTGCTGTGTGATGATATAGTCGGCCCAGGATTGATTACCATATAACCAGTCTGCGTACCCGTGAGCGGAACACAGCCGGTCATAAGGGTCCCATTCTTTGACAAGTCTGCCCATTTTTGGTGCCCAGTTCGGCTTGCGATATTCATTATGTTCATTTCCTAAATCCCACCAAACATTTGAAAAAACCGCTAAGCGGGCAACGGCATAACGGTATAGTCGCTTCTCATGCTCGGTAAATGTCCCGTATTCCTTCGGTAGATTCTGTTTTTCGATAGTAACAATGCAAGTAGCGATAATCCCACGGTCCCTCATCGCTCGCACTACGTAATCTGCTTTTTGCCAATAAGCAACATTAAATCGTGTAAAATCATACTTATGCGGCCGGCCCAACCAGGCCGGCAGTGGGTTCACCTCCCCGGGAGGAGCACCATAGTTCGGAAGCTTCCACGGATCACCCTGTAATGTGTACTCACTCTTCTTTCGAGAGTCGATATCTCTGGGATATCCTGTGAGAAGAAAGCGTACCTTGTTGAAACCATATCGAGTACAATAGTCGAGCAGCTCTTCGATTTGCTCCTCATTATTTGAAGGATCCAGCAGGTGATAAGCTGTGAGACCCATATGATAGAAGGGCTGTCGCGACAAAGCAAATTGGAAGTGTTTCGGATTTTCTGGATTTACTACAACAGGCTCCATTCCCCGCGGTTTAGTCGTTACGAAGGAGCCTGTGTATTCCTTACTGGAATCAAGACTTGTTTTGAGCGAGAATCTATATTCAGTTCCTGCAAGAGACGGACAAAACCGTATGCGAAAGCAGCGTCCTTTCTGATCGTCACAGAAACCGTCAACCTCTACTGGCGAGCCACCGTCAGGCGTAAATATTGCACTGACTTTGACATCCGTGAACGGGTTGCCTTCATAAGGTGAGTTTGATTGCACAATAATTTCGAAAACATCAAAGCAAGGAATAGTCGAAGGGCCTGGTTTGATGGTAATGCCGGCCTGCACTAATCCTGTCGAAAAAACTGCTGTGAAGACACAAAGTATGATAAAATTATTTTTACGCATTGGATTAACCTTTTCTTCAAAATATTTTGGATATTTCGATTCATTTCTTCAGGTTATTCATTACCTTGGCTGAGTTGGGAGAAATTCCCACACGGCCCGTCAAGAGGTTGTTTACTATGAAATTGTCTTTGCCTTTTGTAACTTTCAGGGCTGTCACTTCCCTGGACTCCCTGCGGGTATCACGAACCGTACAGCCTGAAATAATTGTATCCTGAACGTCATCCAGAAGAATACCGCAGTTATCGCAGTTCAGAACCATGCAGCCGGAGATATTGAAATGCCGGCACCTTTCCAGAATGAATCCTCCTTTTTTTCGCCAGACGTTGTTGATTTGCAGCCCGGTAAGAATTACGTCGTCGCAATCGCGAAAGACAAGCCCTCTATTGGCACTGGCCCCGTCTCCGTAATGGTAGCGCGGATTTCGGTCGAATACGTTCGAACCGATAACAACACTCGAGCTGCCCTCGATTAGAAAGTCATGCGAATAACCCTTCCAGATTGTATTGCCGACGATTGTGACCCCGCGAACCTTATGAAGATGTATATTGACCTGAACGTCACTGAGTATGTTGCCCGTAATGGTAATGTTCCCTCCGCGAAGCTCACCTTGTGCATAAGGCCGGGGCTGGCCCTCTCCGACAATGCGGATGTTTGCCGATTCAGGTGAATTGTGAGTATGCTGAATCGTACAGCCGGTTACAGCAATCTCTCCGATAGAACCTCCCGTAGCATCAATCAGCACGTTTGCAATCGCCGGGGACTTCTCACCCATATTACCTTCGATATCACAGTTGCCGACCTGCAGATTCCTGACATCGCCGCCGCGCTGCACAATTCCTCCCCTTGCATTATAACTTACATGCGAATTACCGACGTTTATTTGATGCAGGTTCACATGATCGAGATATATTCCAATTCCACGATTTTCATAAATGTGGCAATCGGAGATAATAACATTACGGTTACGCTCGGTAAGATGGATTCCGTGCAGCACCTTGCGAATCTGTAACATTGAAAAAGTCGCCTCCATTGTACCTCTCGCTTCCACACCGCATGCCTGTGGCGCAGCTCCGACTATCTCGAGTCCACTCACTGTTGGCATACGCTGATTCTTCCAGACATTTTCTTTTACAGTGCTTGGGCTTGCTGTACCACTATGTGTGCCAATCAGCTTCAAAGCCGGTCCCGGGCCGGCCATGACAAGCCTCGCTGTGCCCGAGCCGATAATTGAAGCAGGTCCGTTTCGGTCCAAATCTACTACGATAGTCTTTGTAAGCCGGTATGTCCCTCGTGGAACGTGGACATCACCCCGGCCTGAATCGACTGCACGCTGGAATGCCTTTGTGTCGTCCGATTCACCGTCTCCAATGGCGCCGAAATCTCGCACAGTCGGATAAACATTTGTGGTTTCGACCTGTTTGCCGATGCTTGCGGCTCCGGCAAATGAAATTAAAAATAATGCCAATGTTCCACCTGCCAGGGCGAAAGATTTATTTCGTTTCATAAACCATCTCCTATTATTAGTGAATTGAATTCTTGAATCCCTGGCGCAAATAAAAAAGCCGGCAAGGATGTTAATAGCAGGAATTATATCTCAAAAGCTCAAATCCTGCAATAGTCAGGGTATTTTCTATTATAGACACTTTATTGTTTTAAGATTACAATAGACCATGATAAATTAAATTCGAGGGTTGCAAATACAATGAATAAATCAAATTTTCTAATCCGATACTTTCTATTTTCTCTAATCATAATCAATGCACTGCCTCAGCTTGTCAAAGCTAATAGCCCATCAGAAAGCAAATCCAATTCTAAACGCATCTTTAAAGCCGGGGCCGCGGTTAGTAATATTACACCGCCTCTGGATGAACCTGTTGTGGGCGGCTGGAGCTCACCACCGGCTGCGCACGTGCACGATGAATTATTTGCAAAATGTCTCGTGCTTGATGATGGAAAAACGCAGCTTGTATTTGTAGTCTGCGACAACTTGGGAATATCTCGCGAAGTTTACGATAAAGCAAAGCGAATTATTCAACAAAAGACCGGAATTCCACCGGAAAACATGATGATGTCTGCTACTCATACGCATTCGTCGATCAGTGCAAGAGGCACAAATCGCCTAAGACAAAATAAGGAGTTGAGCAGCTATCAGCAGTTTCTTGTATCGCGTGTTTCCGATGGTGTCCGCAGGGCTGTAAACAATCTTAAACCGGCCCGAATTGGCTTCGGCTGCGCACAGGAGCCCACGCAGGTCTTCAACCGGCGTTATTTTATGAAGCCTGGCGTACCGGTCCCGAATCCTTTCGGCGGGGAAGATAAAGCCGTAATGAATCCAGGTCGTGGTAATCCGAATATTCTAAAAGCAGCAGGTCCCACTGACCCGCAAATCGCATTTTTGTCGGTTCAGTCGTTAGATGGCCGCCCAGTAGCTCTTTTGGCAAACTATTCGCTTCACTATGTGGGTCCGGGTCAGCGGGGTACAATTTCAGCCGACTACTTCGGGGTGTTCGCTGAACGAATCCGGCAACTGTTTGGCGCCGAGCGAATTGATCCACCTTTTGTAGGGATTATGACAAATGGTACAAGTGGAGATATTAATAACATAGATTGGCTCAATAAACCGCAGAAAAGATTTGCACCGTATGAAAAGATGCGGCAGGTTGCCGGCCTTGTGGCGAAGGCTGTTTACGAGGCACATAAGAAGTTAAAGTTTCAGGATTGGGTCAAATTGGATGCGATGCAAAATGAGCTGGCTCTTGCCGTTCGAAAGCCCACCGACAAGCAGATAGCTTACGCTCAAAAGATACTTGCCAAACCGGACGATGCCAAACCGTATCACAATCGCGAAAAAGTGTATGCAAGGCGAACTCTCCAGATGCAGGATACCCCTGCAGAGCTTTCTATTGTTCTACAAACATTTCGTATTGGTGATCTTGGTATTTGTGCCATTCCGTTTGAAGTATTTGTTGAAATCGGCCTGGAAATGAAAGATAAAAGTCCATTTGAGCAAACGTTCACCATTTCACATGCCAATGGCAGTTATGGTTATCTGCCGACAGTCGCTCAGCACGAGCTTGGCGGCTACGAGACATGGCTGGGAACGAACATGGTCGAGGTACAGGCATCAGCAAAAATCGTTAATATGCTAATCAATATGTTTAATCGCCTCAGGTAATCTATATAAAAATCTTTTCTGAAATACATCCTGCTGTTTGCAATTTCACATTATAGGTATATCCAGCGCCTGCGCGATACCTTTTATGTAACCAATCGCAAAGATTTTACCCTGCATTGCATAGCCCGGACTTTGGTTGCTCTCATCAGCTAAAGTTGGTGCATGGTCAGGGCGGATTGGGCCATCGAAACCGACCTCATGATAAAGCTTGAGCATTTTGGCCATGTCGGTTGGCCCGTTATCGTGAAAAGTCTCGTGAAAACGCTCGCCTGTGCCTCTAACATCGCGTAAGTGGACGAAGAAAATCTTACCTTGTCCACCGAACTCCCTGACCAAAGCCTGGATATCTTCGCCCATAAGCTTGAAGTTGGCCTGGCAGAAGGTTATGCCGTTGACCGGGCTTGGAACTATTTGAAGGACTCTCCGGAAGGCACTGGCGCTGGTCAAAATGCGACCGATACCCCGAAGCGGCGAAATAGGAGGATCATCCGGATGCAATGCCATTTTCACGCCCGCCTTCTCCGCAACGGGGATAATCCGTTTTAGAAAGTAGGTAATGTTGTCCCAGATTTTTTCCTCACTTATCTGGCCCCACCTGGTGAGTCCCTGCTTTTTTGCTATTTGATTATCGAACTCGCTTGAAAGGGCGCCGCCTCGTTCGGCAATATCAGTCTTGGTGCGATACCACCCGATTCCCGCCATAAAATTATAGCAGCACATCGGTATCCCGACTTTCCCAAGGGCCACAATCACGGCACAGTAGTTCGCAATCTCCTCATCCCGGCCGGGCAGTCCTAACTTGATTTTTTCTGCTGCAACCGGATGGCTTTCTACACCGGCAATAGTCAGTCCCGACTCCTCATATGCAGCTTTGATTTTCACAAGCGTCTCGACGTACCGGTCCCGCGTGACCCTTCTTAATACTCGACTAACGGGTACGATTGCATGATTAACGCCAATTTGACGTGCTAAAGTCCACCTATCTTTGTTTCGAGAATCAAGCATCAGGGCCAGCTTCATTCCCTTGCCTCTTTTTTCGGAAATTGCGGGGGAACTGCTGCCTTGTGCATTCTGGATAATAGATGGCAAAACAATTGGCCCACCCAGAACGCCTGCCAAAACGGCCTTACCAAAAGCACGTCGATTGGCTTTCAGTGTTTTTCTGTCAGATTCTGTTGTTCTCTTCTTTATTTCCATGGTTAGACTCCCTTTCTAACTCCATAATCGGTCGTTGGAGCTTCTTCTGTTCCATTCGTCGGTAGGCCCGAAAAGCTCTTGATTTCGCCCGAGGTGCTCCTTCACAACATCCATATTCAACTCTATACCCAGGCCCGGCCCTTCAGGTACGCGGGCAAATCCATCCACGTGCAGCGGTTTCTCGATGCCTGTCACCATATCCTCCCACCAGTCAACATCTACCGAGTGGTGCTCCAGGGCGACAAAGTTTTCCGTGGCCGCTGCGCAGTGGACGTTGGCCATAAAGGACACCGGTGTGCCGGCAAAGTGCATGGCCATAGCAATACCGTACTGTTCCGCGTAGTCGCCGATTTTCTTGGTTTCCATGATGCCGCCGGCAGTAGCTAAGTCGGGATGAATCATATCGACAGCACACCCGTCTATTAGCGGCTTGAAGCTGTCCAGCAGGTAAATGTCCTCTCCGGTCAGCAGCGGTACGTCAATAGCATTCTTGATTTCTTTCAGCATCTCCGTATATTCCCATGGAACCATATCTTCCAACCAGGCTAATTGATAAGGCTGAAGCGCTTTGCCCAGTTTGATACAGCTATTGACACTTATATGGCCGAAGTGGTCGGCTGCTAACGGCACTTTCCATCCAACCTCTTCACGGGCCTTGGCAAAACGCTCGGCCATCAGAGCAGCGCCTTTATCTGACAACTGAATTCTTGTAAAGGGATGCTTGCCATACCAGTTTGTATCTTTTGTTGGATAGCTAAGTGCTCCGGGTACTCCGATGATGCTCTTGATACCACAATCCATCTTAAGGAAGGTAAATCCCTGGTCGAGCCTTGTCTTTAATCCGCTTACTCTGCCTTCAGGTGTGTCAGCATACAAACGGACACGGTCACGGTATCGGCCTCCGAGCATCTGATAGACGGGGACACCATACGCCTTGCCTGCAAGGTCCCACAAGGCCATTTCCACACCTGATATACCGCCTCCCTGGCGGCCGTGATGTCCGAATTGTTTAATTCGCTTGAAAATGCGCTCAACGTTGCACGGGTTCTGACGCAGAATTCTGCTTTTGAGCATCAGGGCATAGCGTTCGCTGGCGCCGTCACGGACTTCCCCGTAACCGCAGATGTCCTGATTGGTGTCGATACGAATCAAGGGGCAGCGAAAAGGTGCTCCTGTCACCACCGCTACACGCAAATCTGTAATTCTCAGTTGAGAAGGGCTGGAGCTCCGCTTTACGTTTTGTGTGGCACAGGCCACCTGCTCTTCGATAGGGGCCCTGATTATGCCTGCCAAGCTCAAACCGGCAAAGCCCGCACCGGCGCTTTTGAGCAAAGAACGCCTCGAAAAAGCTGTTTGCGATTGATGGTCTTTTCTCTTTTTCGCCATGGTTTCTCTCCTTGTTGTAAATTTCCACACAATCTCATGACATTCAGGTAGATAACAATCTTTCAACTACCAGTTCCGTGTTTTTGGATTAAGTATCCCTTCAATTACATCCTTCGGCACAGGCAGTTCGTTAATGTTCTCTTTCAGCCAGCCTCGAAAATCTTTTTGAATTTCCGGGGTCCACCTGCTGTCAATTTGACCGGGGGTGTATTTACCTTCCCGCAGCCGCTGATGTCCGAACATGTCCCGCAGCATCATGCCTTCTGATTCCGTTACAACCTTCTCAGCCAGATGTGCTGGGATAAATACGATGCCTTCGCGTTTGGCCAAAACTACGTCACCGGGACACGCCAAGGCTTTGCCAATCCGTATTGGGACATTGATTTCGGTCAACATCACCTCGCGAAGATAGCTTGGATCGGCGCCCTTGTACCATGCGTTAAATCCTTTGACTGCTTCAATACCTTCCAAATCACGGACACCTCCATCGAAAATGACTCCGTTGCCGGAATTGGCATAAATAGCGTTAGCCAGGTTATCACCTATCAGGGTCCCGTCGAGGACCTTACCGAAGCAGTCTGCAACATACACGTCACCCTTTTTGAGCATATCAATCGGCCATGAATTGGAGTTACCGAGTCGGCCTTCCGCACGCCCCTGGCGCATGAAAGCCCGATTGTAGTCCGGATGAGAGGGCATGTACTGGGCGGTGAGCACCCGCCCGACAATCGCCTTGTCGGAATACATGATTTTCCAGCCGTCGGAATTCTCATAACAGTTGCGGTAGCCGGCCCCTCTGACAATACCCCAGGCCATTGTAATCGAAACGTTCTTCATTCTCTCCAGAATGCTGTCCGAAACATAGGCACGCCCGTCATCCATCCGAGGCCCTCTCCAGAGCGGTGTACAGCTTAGCGCACGCTGCCGGCTGGAGATTACGGGAGGTTCTACACCCTGGTCTTCTGCCTTTATGCGGATGTTACGCCAGCGTACCTCGTAGATAGGGGCATCCTTTCTTACACCGTGCACCTGCAGACCAATAACGCCTCGGCTTGTCATACCGTCTTTTAAATCGACGCAGGGGATATCGTTAATCCACGTCCTGATTCTGTCGCCTTTGCATTCGATGCGGAACTTGTTCCATTTGCCATCTTTGAACGACTTGCTGGCGGCCGGGTCGGATGTTGTGCTGGCGAGCATAAAAGCACGGCGGGCCTCATCATAAATGCTCCCGGAAGAGCCTCCTTTTTCGGTTGCAATTTCCACCTGATAACCATAGACGCGATCCGCTGGTATTGTCCGGCTGCGCGGCTTTCCGTCACGCCCTGTGAATACGAAAACCATCTCTTCTTTGGCAATCTTGCTGCGTATCTGCACACCAGAATTCAGCCGGGGGTCTAGCAGGACTTCGAACTCTAATATAAAATCACCATATTCCCGGTCAGTGCAGAGAAATGAGTTGGGACTGCCTTTGACTGTGGAGCCGACAATTTTCTCGTCCTCGATACGATATTTGGCAAAACCGCTATGGACGGACCACCCGTTAAGGCTCTTGCCGTCGAATAGAGATATCCATTCGTCCTTCTCCCGCCCATTTGCGACCGAAAAGCCGACAAAGACAACTAACAGGATAATCATGCAGTAAATTTTTCTGTGGTTCATAATATGCTCCTTTCGTTAATGAATGTAATAACGTGCGAATCTACGACCTAAAACAAGATAACAAAAAACCCGCCGGATTACACGTTGCCGGGTAGTCAATAAATACAGCAGGCAAAAGCAACTGGAACTTATGATATTGATGTAATAAAAAAGAACTTTCCTAATTGTTTGCTCGGAACACGCATCGAAAAACACAATCAAAATGAAAGTACCGGACAAATCACCCTTTATAGAAACAACGAAAATGGGGTTTTGAGTGGGCCCGGTAGGATTCGAACCTACGACCAATGGATTATGAGTCCACTGCTCTAACCGCTGAGCTACGGGCCCGTCAGTTTAAGTATAATATATTAGATTTTTGTAATCGCTGCAATACTTTTTATACCGTTTAACGATGTTAATAGGCGGTATTTATTTTTTCAGGGAAAGGTCCGCACATACAAGCTCCTGGTCATTTCTGATATAGATGTGCTTGTTTGCAAAGGCCGGATGTGACCAGCAGACCCCCTGTCCCCGCCGGCTCAGTTGCCCTGTTGTGGGCTGGATTAATTTGGCTCTGCTGATTTGGTGGAATCCTTCAGGTGAGAGCTTGCTGATAATCAATTCCCCACGTTCATTGAACATCCATATCTTATCCTCGTTTCGTACCATGTGGATATTCGACCATCTCTCATTGGGTGTGGCATCAAGACTTTCCCAGATGCGGTCGCCGGTCTTCATATCCAGACAGCGGATCTGGCCGTAGCTGTCCACGCCGTAAATATAATCACCCTGAAGAACGGCGGTCGATATGCAGCAATGAAGGCTGTCGGTAATTTTTTCGCTTTGCCCTCTGCGCCGCCACACTTGCTCGACTGAAAGCTCATCGGGATTGACTTTGAGCAGAAGTGAACCGTCATAAAAGCCGCTGACGAAAAGATATCCGTTTTCAAAGACGGGAGTGGCAATGTTGAGCACCATCCTGACCGGAACAAATGGGTGCTGCCAACATAGCTTTCCTGTCATAGGGTCAAACCCGGCAACACTATCACCGGTCCAGCAAACCAGCACGCGTTTACCTGCCTGTTCTATAATAATTGGTGCCGAGTACGAAGCTTTATCATTCAGTGCCCGCCATTTTTCTTGTCCGCTGACTTTATCGAATGCTACCAGACAGGCATTATCTGCCCCCCCAATTTGCACTATAACCAGATTTTTTTCCACTAAAGGCGAAGCGGCTATGCCCCAGACAGGTTTTCTGATTTTATATTCGTTGTATAAATCTCTGCTCCAGAGAATGTTTCCTTTGGCCGCATCGAAACTGAAAATATGCCCCATAGAACCCAGTGAATAGGCCCGGCCATCGTTGATTGTAACCGAAGCACGCGGGCCGTTCGGATAGCCCACTTTTATATAATTACTTTCGTAAATATGAGACCAGATTTCCATCCCGGTCATTGCGTCAAAACAGTGGACACGCTCGATCTCGTTTGGTGAGGTCAAACGGTCGGTAATATAAACCCGCCCTTTAGCAACGGTAGGGCCGCTGTAACCGTTTGCTATTTTCGCACGCCAGCGAATCGGCAGTTGTTTATGCTCGAATTTCTGAACAATACCTTTTTCCCGCCAGATGCCATCGCGATTAACACCGCGCCACTGGGGCCAGTCTGCAGCGAAAACCTGAATATGGAGCAGCAGGGTGATTATGATTGCGAATATTGATTTTTTACTCATTAACATATAACACCCTCGTAGAAAAATTGGGTTCGAATTGGGTTTGTATTGGGTTTGTTTTTTTCCGCCTGAAGGCGGTTTTATTGTTATATACCTTTGTTTGATAGATATTTACATTCATTTTTGCCCTTTCGGCGATTGGGTTTGAATTGGCTTTGTTTTGGGTTTGATTGGGTTTGTTTTTTCGCCCGGCAAGCGGGTGAAATCTTTTGTAAATCCTTGTAGAAAAATGCTTTGCGCCATATTTATCCTCAGATAAATTGGGTTTGTTTTTACGAAAAGTGGTTAGACTTTTCGCAATTTTTTCATCGAATAAACAACTTTTTTGATTATTTACCTGCTTTTTTGACAATAGATGATTCACAATAGATACAAGACTCCAGACTAAAGACTAAATTTTAAAACAACTAAGCTGGGGAGGAGAAAAAACGGTCCCTCTATAATTAGACGTACCTGCACGCCTTCGGATTTATTATTTACTATTGA
>CAZZAX010000001.1:0-140053 GCA_964653075.1 uncultured Pirellulales bacterium | reverse complement strand
CAAGTGAAAAGTGTAAAGTGTAAAGTTAAAAGTTGAAAGGCATAGAAAAGACAAATCCATTGGATTAAAAGACACTCAAAAGGAGTAAATTTGTGGTTGATTTTGGTGTCCCAGTCAGATTAGAATGATTATCAAACGGGATAAAATTTTTGGTGGTAGTTTTTAGTTTTGTGAGATTTGCATCACGTTGGATTATTTTAAGGGAATGGCGTAATGGTGGAGAAATTACCGGTCATAATTTATATTCTTGCTTTCGAGATTAGGTTGAAATGAGTACAGTTGCTGACATCTATCGCAAATATTAGCTGCCAAATTTACTTGAACAAATCATAAATTTCTTTATCATCAAATTTTATTCAAAGTTGATAAGGAGAATTTTAGAGAATGGAATCAAGAGTAATTAAATTAACTGCTGGGGCTATAAAAAACAACAAGCTAAACATTCGGGCCTGCGGTCTTGATTTCTTTCCTGATGATATTCTCGGGGGTTCTACTAGAAACCAGCCAGGAAAACACATTGTTATTAGGGCTGCTGGGCTTCTCCATCCAATAAAAACGGACATTCCTCGGGATAAAAAAACAGGTAAGCCACGCTGGATTTTTCGAAAGAGGTCTTGGGTAAAGGAGTTTGTTAGGCATAACAAGCTCAGACCAAATGATACAGTAAGCATTTACCGGATTAATGATAGGACATATGAAGTCATTCCTAATAATAAATATGGACACAGAAGCACGAAACAGTTATTAGAAAAAAAGGATGAAAATCAGCAAATTACCTGTGAGGAAAGGCGCGCCGGGATATACCAGAAACAATCTATCCCCACCAGTCCTTGCGACGTTACACATGAGACACCTTTAGAGGTATTGAATTTAAACTGGAGCGAGAAAGATTTACCAGAAAGACAGAGGACAAAACACGTTCATCGGCTACATCCGTATCTCGGAAAATATATACCACAATTAGTTGAGATATTTTTACGTAAGTACTTTACTCCAGGTCAAACTGTACTAGATCCTTTTGTTGGTTCAGGCACAACATCTGTTCAGGCAAATGAGCTTGGAATAAACTCTATAGGATATGATGTCTCAGCATTCAACATTTTACTCACACGTGTCAAAACATCTAATTACAACTTAATTAAAGCCCGCGAAGAAGTTTTAGATATATTGAAAAAAGTACGATTGGCAACACAGACAGATAAGAAGCAGGCAAGATTCTTTATTGATGAATTAGACGATTACTGTAAGGACCTACCTTGTGATACGGACAATGAATATCTTAAAGAGTGGTTTGCACCACGAGCCTTACAGGAATTGTTAACATATCGCTACTTTATAAACACCGGCAAATATGATTATCATGACCTTTTGAAAGTAATATTGTCAAGGTCAGCACGATCGGCTCGTCTTACTACCCACTTTGACCTAGACTTTCCGAAGCGTCCACAGAAAGAACCATACTGGTGTTACAAACACTCTAGGACATGTTCACCAATAAAAGAAGCCTTTAAATTCTTAAACAGATATAGCATAGACACTCTAAGGCGAATTGAAGAATTCGCACGTATACGTACAAGCGCTTCTGTTGAACTATATCACGGTGATAGTAGAAAGATGAGAATTCCGCATATAGATGGCGTAATAACTAGTCCACCATATGTAGGATTAATTGATTATCATGAGCAACACGCTTATAGTTATCATCTTTTAGGTTTAACGAGAAATTGCCATAACGAAATCGGGCCTGCTTCCAAAGGGAAAAGCGAAGAAGCCAAGCAAAAATATAAGTGCGACATTGCAGAAGTTTTTCGTCGTGCCTTAGCGTCAATGGAATCAGGAGGATACCTAATTGTCGTTGCGCATGATCGATCTAATCTTTATGATGAAATAGCGGATATTATAGGTGTAGTAGTTGAGGGTATCGTTAGGAGACACGTTAACCGACGTACAGGTAGACGTGGTAGCAATTTTTTTGAATCAGTCTTTATCTGGAAAAAGCATTAATGTGCTGAGAAATGATTAAGTATGTCTAATCGTAACAAAATGAAGGATGCGATCCAATCTGTTATAAAAGTGATGATGGATAGGGTCATGAATAAGGTTCTCATAACAGACCCTTTCATAAAGGAGACGCATCATGCCAAAAAACCTCTTTACGCTGCACTCGTTCCAGATGAGATATTTAAAGGATCTCACTTTGAAAGAAGATTCGTTACTCCATTTGGAAGCGTATGGGAGAAACTTGCTATAGTAGCAGCTAGTGAGGGTTTAGGATATGGAAATCAAAGTCATACTATTCAGGGAAAAGTCAAATCTGAGCGACTAAGACGTATAACAGAAATCCTTAATGCTCTTGAACATAAAGGTCGGGGAGAAGAGAGGAGGCGGCCAGATTGGAGTACGGAACTGAAGTACGTTTTGGAGGGTCGTGGTGAAGATATTCCTGTAACTGTGATCTGTGATGTGTATGCAGAGGACAAAGAGAAAGATAAAAAGTACGCTTTCGAACTTAAAGCTCCGCTTCCCAATAGCGATCAAACAAAAGTTAGTAAAGAGAAGATATTAAAATTATACAGCATGGAGCCATTACAAGTAGATGATGCTTATTATGCTTTACCATACAATCCTTATGGAAGCAGAAAAGATTATAACTGGAGCTTTCCTGCCAGATGGTTTGACATGAAAGAAGATGAGGTAGTTTTAATAGGAAATGAATTTTGGGAAAAGATAGGTGGGTTAGGAACATATCAATCTTTCATTGAAGCAGTCAACGAAATAGGAAAAGAATATAGAGACAGGATATATAGAGAATTTCTTGGGATTGAACCACCTGAGGGAGAAGGTATACAACTTTAAGGACTTTTATTATTTAATCTGAAAAATTTTACAGGGCAGACCAATCGACTTCACACTTGTGCTTTCTTACGCCTGTACTAACGTAAATACAGGTATGAGTGAATGACCAAAAAAGATATTAACCGTTGTAAAAAGACGGGGGGCTTATTTGCTATTGAGACTGATGAGCGGGGGGATGTGATTTCTGCCGGAGGCCAGCATGAACATCATACAATCACGCAGACGCGAAGCCCCCGACCCCCGGCAGAAAAACAGGGAAGCACACCCGAGGGTAAACTCCAAAGCAAGTGAGCTAACATTCCCCTGCTGCGAGTCAAGTTAGTAGCTCTCGGGGATAAACTCCGGATAAACTCCGGACAAGCTCTGGATAAACTCTGGGTAAACTCTGGACAAGCTCTGGGGTTAAATTCCGGAGTGATTTAAACTGGTGCGAACGGCAAGTAGAAATTCGTCCTGTTGCAGGCCGGGGGCGCTGTGACCTCTCGCAGCTTCGCCTTCTTGAGAACCGAGCTAGAGACCCGGTGGCCGACAAGATTCTGTTTAACTTGATTGCGAGGACCACTGAAAGACGTAATGACAACCAGGGGATTACCTGGTGAAATGTCAGTTTTAACAGGATTTAATATGAGTGGGACAGTTTTGCTGTGCTTGACAATATCACAATCTGTGATAGACTCATTCGGGGATTATTGGTATGGTTTGACTATATATTTTATTAGACATGAAAAGCTTCAAAGAGGCAGATGACATGAAACATTTATGTAATTCATTGTTGCTTTGTGGGATTGCCCTTTTATGGGCACCTGCCGCCGGCGCCCAGGACGTTATCGTACGGCGTGTAACAGATCACGTTATTACATTAAGCATGACAAATCTCGGTATGCATACCAATATTACGGTTATCGAGACACAGAAAGGATTGGTGGTTATTGAGACGGAGATGACACCGGGCATCATGAAAATAATCAAAGAAGCCGCTGAAAAAAAGTTGGGACGCAGCGATTGGGCCTATGTGATCAATACCCACGGCCATCTGCATCACGCAGGAGGGAATGCTGCGTTCCCGGAAACCCCAATCATCGGACTCGAGAGGTTTAATATGGATCGGCTCAAAAACACGCTCTCAACCGACGAGGGACGCAGGGGATACTGCGGCTTCGTTGGAGTAGATGCTGCACTCAAGCAATTGCGGCGGAATCTGACTCGGGCAACGTTGACGCCGGCACAAAGAGAAACCCTGCGCAGCAGACTTCGCTTTTGCGAGGCGCTTAAAAAGGAAATCATGGCCGGTTTTGAGGTTCGCAATCCCACTATCACCTTTCGCGATAGCTATGCATTGGATTTGGGTGACATACACCTGCGTTTGATCGACTGGGGTCATGGCATAAACCACAGTTCCCTTTTTGTGCATGTTGTAGAAGACAATCTGCTTCTCGGTATGGGCATGGGCGGAGGAAAATGGATACCTGGCTTTACTGACGACAAACCCAGTTTAGAGGGTATTCGTCGTTCGATTTCCGTGTTTAAAGGATTATGTGACGAAAACTTCCCAATCGACGTCATGATCGGGATTCATAAACCTTATTTAAGTACCTCGAGACAGGATTTTCAACAATCACGCGCATACTTTCAAACACTGCTGGACGACCTGACCCTGGCACAGCAAGACGGGCTCTCGCTGGAACAGGCCAAGGCAGAGTTTTCTTTGAACAGGCGACATGCCCACTTTTGCAGGTATTTTACTTTGCCTGAGCCTGAACGCAGGGAGAAACAACACCAAGAAACCATAGATACGATCTGGGAACTTCTGCAGAAGGAAGCATCGTCCGGCTCACAGGAACAAAATAATTGATTGCGGCCAGGGGCACTGTGTCCTCTCGCAGATTCGACTTCTTGAGAACCTTAGCAAAGACCCGGTTGCCGACGAGATTCTCTTTAACTTGATTGAGTGGATTACTGAAAGCCGGTAGGATTGGTAATTCCGTTGTTCATACTCATACTGTATTATAAGTGTTTGTATTAATCCGCGGGTTTGCCAGTGTCACCTCGATTTTCTCAACTGTGACTGGACGAGCTTCTCTCGTCCGGCGGCGGGTGTTTTGGCTACCCACTGCTGCATTGCGTTTTGCAGCTCGCGTCTGACTTCGGCGAATTGCGGGTTGTCGATCTGGTTTACGGTTTCGAGGGGGTCGTCCTTCAGGTCGAACAGCATGTCGGGGCATCTCTTGCGGTTGTCGCGTGTTCTGTACTTGGGCAGGGGGCCGGGGTCGATCCATGTGCCGAGCTTATAGCGATTGCCGATGACGGTCAGTTGCGACCAGTTTTCCGAAAAGGCATATTTCCCGGGCAGGCTTTTGCCCTGGGTCAGGGCTGGTTTCAGTGATATTCCGGCGAGGTTCTGCATTTTGGCCGGGGCTTCGAGGTTCAGAAGGTCGATCAGGGTCGGATAGAGGTCCAGCAGCTCGACGAGGCTGTCACAGACGATGTCTTTTGCTAATCTCGCGGGCCATGAAATGATCAGCGGGACTCGGAGGGTGTCCTCGTAGATGTTGTGGCCGAGGGCGCATTTTTCGGTCATGCCGTGGTGCGCGGTGAAATCACCGTGGTCGGAGGCATATATGATGATGGTGTTCTGAGCGAGGCCCAGGCGATTGAGCTGTTCGAGGATCACGCCCATGTAGTGGTCGACTTCGGTGACCTGGGCGTAATAGTATGCGAGGTATGTTCGGTAGAGGTCTTTGTTTTCGGCGGCGGTACCGAGGTTCCAGGGGGTCTTCTTGTTCCTGCGCCAACCCTGCAGTTCGTGGGGCAGGTTCTTGATCGGTTCATCGACATTCGACGGCAGCGTCATTTCCTCGGGCTTGTACATATCGGCCCATTTTTGCGGCGGGGTGTACGGCTGGTGTGGGCCGTGGAATGAGGCCCAGCAGAAGAAGGGCTTGTCGTTCGCTTTGCAGCTCTTCAGAAAAGCGGCGGTTTTGTCGGCTGTGTAGGCGGCGTCTCTCTGTTCGGCTGTGAGTTTGCTGATTCTGCAGAAGAGGTTGCTGTCCATAATGGCCTTGCCGGCGGCTTCGAGGTATTTTCTATACAGGCCGTTTTCCTTGAGCCAGTCGTGGTAGTTTTCGTCCGAGGGATCGAGTTTTGGATTGATCGTCGTCGCAGAAGAGTCCCAGCCCAGGGCCATCTCGTTCCTGGGTAGATGTCTCTTGCCGAAGCATCCGGTTGTGTAACCGTTGTGTTTGAAGAGCTTCTGAAGCATTATGTATCGGCCCGGTTCGACCGGATTGTTCGGGTTGTCCAGACAGCCGGTAGTGCGGGGGTAGAGACCGGTCATCATCGAGGTTCTCGACGGTACGCATATTCCGTCCTGGCAGTAAGCCCGGCCAAAGCGTATGCCGTTGGCGGCGAGCCGGTCCATAGTCGGGGTCTTGACTATCGGATGGCCCGCACAGGCCATAGCTCCGGCATGATGCTGATCTGAAAACAGCAGCAGTACGTTAGGGCGGCTGGAATTGCCCCATGCCGGAACGGCTGTAAGAATAGATACGCCGACGGCTTTTAAGAAGTTGCGGCGACTCAGCGATGCGGCGTTGGACTTGGCGTTCATTAAGGGCTTTGCCTTTCAATTAACTAAAAATTGGCTTATTGAGCCGGGATTTACCATATACGCTTCACTACAACATACCGGCAAGCCTAAAATCTCATAATAACGGCGATAACCGCAATCACGACCATGAGTTCAATCAAGGTCTTCATAGGCTCTATACTATCAAGTTCAATTCCATTTGTCACATACTACTTGGGAAATCCGGCTAATGGTTATTTATCACTGTGTTTTTCGGTTTTTCTCTTGTATTTCATTGTCTTAGTGCGTAGAATTGACATTTCTATATTTGCAATTAAGAGATAAAACAATGAGTTCTGCAAAATTGAAGTTAGGCATATATTATTTTAGAAAATCTTCTTTCACGATTTTCTAAAAATAATTGGGTGATGTTTGATAACATAATATTAAGTAAAACTTTACGCAGCACATTTTTTGAAAGAAAAAATAAAAGGAGAGATTTTTTCTTTCCAAAAGTATGCCTAACTTCAATTTTGCAGAAGCCTAAAATATAATCACAACGAAGGAGAAAAATAATGAAAACCGATATCATTAATCGACGTAATTTCCTTAAATCAACTGCGGCTACGGGAATGGGACTGGTCATTCTGCCCAGCGGAACACTCTCCGGCGCGAGCGCGCCCAGCAACAAGCTCAATGTCGCCATGATTGGTACATGGGGCCGGGCCGATGCTCATTTCGGTGCGATTTCGAAAGAGAACGTAGTGGCACTGTGCGACGTGGATGAAAACCACATCGCTCATGCCGCCAAAAGGTTCCCGAAGGCAAAAACTTACATCGATTGGCGCAAATGTCTCGACCAAAAAGGCCTCGATGCCGTTATCTGCTGCACGCCGGACCACAATCACGGTTTAATAGCCAACTGGACGTTGAATCGCGGCCTGCACTGCTATATGGAAAAGCCATTGGCCCATACCGTAGAAGAAGGACGTATCGTCCGTGCGAATTATCTCAAGCAAAAGCATAAACTGGCTACACAGGTCGGTACCCAGCGCCACGCAAAACCAAACTTCGAGCGTGTGCGCGAATTGGTCAAAGACGGAGCGATTGGTAAATTAACAGATGCATATGCATGGGGCAATCGACAGATTCGCAGGCCCGGCTATCCACCCGCCGCAGGCAAACCGCCGAAAAACCTGCACTACGACCTGTGGATTGGGGAGGCACCCTTCCATCCGTATAATCCGGATTATTTTAAAGGCGGGCCCGGTATGAATTGCCTCTCGTGGAATATGTACTGGGATTACGGTACAGGACAGGTCGGCGATATGGGCAGTCATACAATCGACCTGGTGTGGAATGCGATTGACGCCGGTCTTCCGACCACAGCAGAAGGTGAGGGCGAGAAGTTTAATCCTGAAGTGACTCCAGTCGAACTGCACACCGCTTTCGATATCCCAGCGAACGATTGGCGCGGCCCTGTCCGTGTCCACTGGTACCAGGGCGGCATGATGCCGAGATCGCCGAAGGGTTACATCGATCTGAACAAGATAGGCCATGGTGCGATGTTCAAAGGCACTAAAGGCTATATCATCTGTGATTACGATTCGCGGATTATCCTGCCGTTCGGTAATAATGCAGACATGACGTACTACGATAAACGTCCCAAGGACGAGATTATCCCGCCTCTGGGCCACTTCCAGGAGGAATGGACAAGGGCCTGTAAAACTGGCCAGAAGACGCATTGCGATTTCGAATACGGCGGCAATGCGATCGAGATGATGCTGCTGGGTCTTGTTGCCTACCGTGTTGGCAAGAAACTCAGGTACGACGGCAAAAGAGGCCGCGTTACTAACAGCGCCAGGGCCAACGAACTGCTGACCCGCCAGTTGCGCCCGGGCTGGACAATGCACGGGTAATGCGAAGGCTTCTCGGAAAATTCAGCCTGCGGCAGTACGATCTTATGGATTAGATGAAGTATGAAGACGTACGAACAAATCAATAATCGCATAGAGTCAGGCAAGGCCGTTGTGCTTACCGCCAATGAGATAATCAATTATGTAGAAAAAAAAGGCCTGGCAACCGTCGCGAAAGAGGTGGATGTCGTTACAACCGCCACGTTCGGCCCGATGTGCTCATCGGGTTGTGTTCTTAACTTCGGGCACTCCAAGCCGAAGATTCGCATGTCAGAGGCATGGGTCCAGGATGTCCTTGTTTATACGGGCATTGCAGCCGTCGATGTTTATCTCGGTGCGACCCAATTACGCCACAATGACCCGGCGAATATGGACCATCCGGGTGAGTTTCGTTATGGCGGCGGCCACGTAATGGAGGACCTCATCGCCGGCAAGACGCTTCAGCTTTTTGCCCTGTCTTACGGCACCGACTGTTACCCGCTGCGTGAGATTCGCACGTACTTTACCATTGACGACCTTAATCAGGCCATAATGCTCAATCCCCGGAACTGCTACCAGAACTATAACGTGGCTGTCAACGGCTCGGACCGAACGATATACACCTACATGGGCACTCTGGAGCCCAACAGAAAAAACGCAAACTACTGCTCCGCCGGCCAGTTGTCGCCGCTGCTTAACGACCCCTTTTATGAAACAATCGGCGTAGGGACCAGGGTGTGGCTGGCCGGCGCCCACGGGCACGTTTATGCAGAGGGGACCCAGCATGCCGGCGGCGACCCGCGAACACCTGACGGAATTCCCAAAGGAGGGGCGGGAACGCTTGCTTTGACCGCCGACATGAAACAAATGTCTCAGCAGTTCGTGCGGGGAGTGAGCTTTCGCGGATACGGGGTATCGCTGGCGCTGGGGGTGGGAATACCGATTCCTATATTGAATGAAGATGTCCTAAAGCGAACCTGTATAAGCGACCGCGAAATTATGGCGCCTGTGGTTGACTATAGTAACGATTATCCGCAGAATACCGGCAAAGTCCTGTGCCACGTCAGCTACGAGCAGTTGCGAACCGGCGAGATAGAAGTCGAGGGCAGGAAGGTGGCGGTCGGCTCGCTTTCGTCATATTATAAGGCATTGGAAATCGCTTATCTTCTCGCTGATGAGATCAAACGCGGAGACTTTCGCCTTGCCGAGCCCATTGCGTATCTTCCGAAAGACACTACAATGAAACCGCTTGTGACGAGGGAGAAACCTTCATGAGCCAGGCCGTAACAAAGAAACTTATGCTGTTCTTTCCAAAGTGCGAGTGCGAGAAGCCGATTATCTACCATTTGGTGAAGGACCATAATCTTATCGTCAACGTGTATCGGGCTAAGGTCACTCCGGAGGAGGAAGGTTATCTCGTGCTGGATGTGACCGGGACTGAAGAGGATATTGAGAAAGGCATGGACTTCGTCAAGACGTTCAATGTTACCATCAACTATACAGGTAAGGGAGTTATAGTTGACGAAGACCGATGTACACATTGCGGCCACTGCGTTACGTTCTGTCCAACCGAGGCCCTGCATATAGCAGACATGGCTACGAGAGAGGTAGTTTACGTCGAGTCGAAGTGCATCGAGTGCATGGCGTGCATTCGCGTCTGCCCCTTTGACGCTTGCGCATCCGCATTTTAACAAAGCGTTTCCTTCTATCGGCCTGAAAAAAGTCCATGAATCAGAAACGGACCTATCGAAATTTCACTCACCGGGAGGCGGTCTTTCGCATTTGCTGCAAAATGTTCGATGCCGTCACCGAGGAAATTGTACGGCAGCGGCGTATCCTGGATGATTATATCGAATATCACCCGGTTTTTCGCAGTTCTTATGAGCCGATTGAGCTGTGCGAGGGCGCCCCTGAAGTTGCACAGCGCATGGCCCGGGCCGCACATCTTGTCGGTGTCGGGCCCATGGCCGCAGTGGCGGGCGCTATGGCCCAGTGTGCTGCCGAGGCGGGCCTGAAGGCAGGGGCCGGGGAAGTCATTGTGGATAACGGAGGGGACATCTATCTTCAAGCTATCGAACCTGTGATCATTGGCCTCAATACTGGTACGGCCAGGCTATCCAATCGGCTTGCGTTTTCACTTGAGGCTCACGATACCCCTATCTCAATATGCTCATCTTCGGGACAAATGGGTCACTCGAAGAGTCTGGGTAGCTGCGACCTTGCTACGGTTGTCGCAAAAGATGCCGCACTGGCAGATGCGGCCGCTACTCAGGCTGCCAACCTCGTCAGGGCCGAAGAGGACGTAAATCCGGCCCTTGAGCGCATAGCCTCAATCGAAGGTATTGATGGTGTGGTGATTGTAAAGAACGACCGGGTCGGACTCGCCGGGAAGCTGCCGCCTTTAGTCAAGATACAGTGAGCCATGCAATCGCTTGTTAATCGGATTTCCAGCCGATTTTGTTCAACATTACACGTATCTCAGGATTGGACATGAACATGTTCCAGCAAAGTCCTGTGCGGTAATTTTCTATCATACAGACAATCGGGCCCTGATCGATGGCAAGGTAGCTCTCGGCGAACCAGTTTTTATCGAGATTGAACGCGTCGCGGAAACCAAATTCCCCCCATAACCTATCGCCTAATTCGTAGTAAAAATGTTTCAGTGTGGCAATCGATTCTTCGGGCACATAAGGCATTGCACTAAGAGCGGCGCTTGGTGTGATAGTACCGTTGTCCCGCCGCGGTTCATGGGCCTTATAGCCGCCGGGTGTATCGCTGGCGGTCAGGCCCCAGACGAGATTACTGTAGCCTTTATGGTTGTTGGGATTTTCCCGGCAATGTGCGCGGTTGATAAGTGAAATGTTTCTGTTGTTCTCGAAATAGTTACAATACTTATCTCTTTTTCCGCGGGGGTCGAATCCGAGAAACGAATAATGAGTAAAGAACAGCGGCCCTCCTTTGGGCCATCCCACCCATTGTTTATACCCGTAATAGATGTTGCCGTTGACGTATTCGGTAGGAGGCTGTCCGCACCAGCCCTCATAATAGCAGTCGGCCGGTATCGGATGGCTTGGCGAGGCTATGGCTAATAAATAGACAATCATACACTCATTGAAGTGCCCGCCGATTTTGTGGTTCTTTTTCCAGCCGTATTTCGGCGACCAATGCCAGTAAAGCTGTTTGCTGTCCTGCTCTTGTAGATACCAATCCCATTCTACTTCTAACCAGAGCTGCCTGATACGCTCTCTGAGCTCTTTTTCTATTTTGTTGTCCCGGCCAAAATATTGCCTGACTGTCAGCATCCCTTCAACAAGATATGCCGTTTCCACGATATCGCCCCCGTCATCGTATCTGGAAAAGGGTATTGTCTTTCCGGTTCTTCCGCTTAGCCAGTGAGACCATGCCCCATGATAGCGCGATGCCTTCTCCTGTAAAAAGCGGACCATTTTAAGCAGTCTCTGTACCGCTTCTGTCCGGCCAATCAATCCCCGCTCAACGCCGACCATAATCGCCATCATCCCGAAGCCGGTCCCGCCGCTGGTGCACGTATCCCCGCTGCCTTTACGTTCCCGGGCCAGGCCGCTTACAGGATGACCATACTCCCAGAAATAACGAAGAGTCGCCTGCTGGACCGAAGTTAGCAATTCATCTTCGGTCATGCCTTCTGACCTGGCTGTGGCTGGCTTTGTAGCCGCTGATTCGCTGCCGTCGGTTAATATGGATTTAACCTGGTAACTATACTGCTGATTATTTTTCCCTAAAAAATCACTATAGACGTTTGGTTTATGCGGTTTGGTATTCAATTTTAACCAGTCCGAGCGCCGATTGTCCCAGCGGTATATATTATAACCGACAGCCTGCTCGTCTCTGTTCCAGACAAGATCGATCCGGCTGTCATGTCCAGTCGCCTTAAGACCCGTTATGCCGGCCGCACTTTGACAACTCACAACCAGAGCCGCCGCCCACCCCAACAAATAAATCAACCATCTTTTCGAATCCATTACTTTATTTTATCAAAATCCCAATAATCATTCATCAATAATCAATTGCCCTTTCCTTTTCTCTTCTGTGCCCTGGAATCCGGGAGCCGTAAATCTGACTATGTCATGATCAATCGTTATAGTCTTCTTTGAATTTAGCCACATAGAATAAAAGAGTAAGGATGACCTGAAAGCAATGGTGGAGAGTAAGAAGAAATAAAAACAAATCCGATGCCAAAATCCAATAGCATCCTCTGGTCTAAAGTTTGACGATACGTTTAATACAACTCAACGATAAGGTCGGGGTTTCGGGTCTAACCATTGAATTATCTTATCCTTGATTGCCCAGGCAGTAAAGAAATTGCCCCTGGGAGTATGATGGCCATTATAAAAAGGCGCAAGGTACTGATCGATATCTACCTTGTACTTTTTGTAGTCTGCCTCGAAAACATCCCGCATGTCAACGACCGGACAGGGCTTATCTTTTAACCAGTCAACAAAATCCTGGTCAAAACGGGGTTCTCCGGACAAATGTTTCGCTACATTACCGCGGCCAAAGGAAAGCAGGATCATTAATTTTTTGTCGGCATCCCTGGTAAACTCCTCTGCCCAGGTGACAACGTTTTTGGTTGCAAACAAGGCCGCTTCGGTATGGATCTTTTTGATCTTTTTCGCCGTCTCGGTATCTGCTATCTTTTCGTCAGGGATACCAAACGTAACCGCCACAGGATTTATGAGTGCGGCTGAAATATTTCTGCCGCCCTTGCGTGCAGCCATCACCATCTTCAGGATTGGGTCATTTTTGAAGGTTCGCCAGAGGTAATTTTCATCACAAAGTTTGTAAAGGTCTTTAGGTCTCTTCGAGATGTTCTCCATCTGTTTACAGATGCCCTTAGCCACATCTACCCTTAAATGGGGAAGTGTAAATCCGCATCTTGAACCATAACCAAAGCGGATACTCCGCCAGGCATCGAGGTTGCGGTAGTGATCATCATCCCATATGTTAAGGATAACATATCCGCCTGAAGTTTGCTTTTCGACCTTCAGCATCCTCCTGTATGCTTGATAGACACCATAACCGCCGACTCCGTAGTTACGAACAGGCTCTTGAATATGAGCTGCCAGGTATTCTTCCCATGTTTCATTATTGTTTGCCTGACTGCAATGTGTGAAACTATTTCCATAAGTACGAATGCGGCCGGATTTGTCAGGAAAATTAATAACTTTGCGGGCGCCGTCGGATTCGTAGCTATAGAATACCCTGGAACCGTCAACACCGGTGCTGCCTATCGCCTTATGATGGGTCCAGCCCAGCTCGGAATCGTATTGAAAAACCTCGCCGGGGCGCTTGTCTCTGGGACCGTAGTCACCCGTAATAAAATCTTCGACCCTCTGGCGGCCTGGCTTTATCGAGCGAAGATATTCTCTGGCACGCTTTTCAAAGCTGGTCTCTTGACCTTTTAATATTCCATCAAGAGATAAGAAAGCCAAAGAAGTCCCGGCCATCTTTCTCAAAAATTCACGTCTTTGCATTATCAAACCTCCATAGAAATTCGCACTGCTTATTAACTTTACTCTGAAGATAATACAACAAAAGCACCAAAGAAAAAACCAACAAAATGATAAAAAACATCCATGCTGGACCCTGCCTGATCGTGGGGCAGCAATCCGGATTTTGATTTTTATACTGTGATTTTGCTATTTACGTTTTGATTTTTGATTTCAAATCTCTAATTTCTACCTCCGGTTCACACCTGTTTTAATCTACTCCGCCGCTTCGCATCTGCGCATATCTACGTGCCTATAAGGCACCTCATGCCGGCCGGAGTTTACCCCCGGGTGCTACCCTCATGACTCGCAGCAGGGGGGTAGAAATGTTATATAACTCGTTACTGCGAGCGAAGCGCTGTAACCTCAAAACCAACAATAATCAATAGTAAATCATCAATAATCATTTGAATGAGGCTCAACCCACCAATTCTTAATTCTCAATTCTAAATTCCAAGCTTGAGGAGTTTTTCTTGACTTGGAGGTTGTTTATCTGGTATAAATGGGATTCGATGTGGTGAATGGCCTTTGGAAAAAAGGAGGTTGTCTCAAGTCATTCGTAAATTGCCCCGGGCGGGCGAACACTGAGTTAAGTCGCAGCGCGAATTGTTGTCGCTCGTTTTGTAATTCTTGTTCTTTTAGAAGGAGGAACCAAAATGTCTCACAAATCAGCAAAACACATCACATTGGGCGTTCTGGTCACAACGCTGCTGCTTGCAACGCCGGTCCAGGCTGTGAAGAACTTCAAGACTTCCAACTACGGGGGCGGCCATCAGATCTGGTTCGAAGCCGAGGAGTTCGACGAGCGAAATCCCGAGAGTGATCAGTATTATCCGGTCGTTGACGAGGCCGGAGCGTTTGGTCAGGCGGTCAGCCGGGCGGGTGGCGCCGGCGGCATGATTCGCTGGACGTTCGATATCAGCACCGCCGGGGGCACGGGCGGTACCTGGTATTTCTGGGGACGAGTAATAAATCCGATAAATCAGTCAGATTTTATGATTGTCGAGGGTGATCCGGATGACCCGGTGGTCCCCGCTGGTCCACCTTTTCCCGGAACCACGTCGGCAGCGGAGTTCACCAACGGCGACGACCGGGTTTTCGACGAAAACAATGGGCCTCCCTGGACATGGGGCAGGTCGAGCCACACGGAGGGTCATACCAAAGAGCTTCAAGACGGCGAGAACACGATGTACATCTATCACAGGCAAGGCGATAATACTGTGTTTTGGGACGTCTTCGTGTGGACGGATGACCCCGACTACGTGCCCACCGATAACGATTATCGAAACGCTGAGGTAGTCCTTCCCGGCACGGCTTACAAACCAGTCCCGGCCAACGGGGCTGATGATGTGCTGCGAGATGCGGTCCTTAGCTGGACGGCGGGAGGTAGTGTCTCCCCAGTCAACGGGCACAAACTCTACTTCAGTGAGAACATCGACGACGTCAGCAATGGAGTTGGCGCGGTCACCCTGACACCCAGCAGCTATGCGGTGCCCCAGCGGCTCAAATTCGCCACGACTTACTATTGGCGCGTCGATGAGATTACGCCGGACGGCACGGTATTCCAAGGCGACCTCTGGAGCTTTACGACTGAGCTGCTTGCCTATCAGATTCAGAATGTCACCGCAACGGCATCGAGCAGTGCGGTGGATAAGGGGCCCGAAAACGCAGTGAACGGCTCGGGGCTCGACAGCACCGGCCTGCTCCATGGAAACCAGTGCACCGGCAGCATGTGGCTGAGCGATATTGACGGGCCGCTGCCGGCGTGGATTTTGTTCGAGTTCGACAACATCTATAAGCTCCATGAGATGTGGGTCTGGAATTCGAACGAGAGTCTGGAGCCGGCGGTCGGGCTGGGATTCAAAGACGTTGTGATCGAATACTCGGACAACAGCGTCGATTTCGTGACATTGGGGACTACCCATGAGTTCGCCCGGGGGACCGGTTCGGCCGGTTATGCTCACAATACGACTGTCGACATGGGCGGCGTTGGTGCAAAATTCGTTCGGCTCACCGCCAACAGCAACTGGGAAGATCTGCTCCCTATGTTCGGCCTCAGCGAGGTTCGTTTCCTGTCGATACCTGTCCAGGCGGGCGAACCCAATCCGCCTTTCGGCACATTTGGCGTACCTCTGGAACTGGACCTGGCGTGGAGAGCGGGAAGAGGGGCGGACAGGCACGATGTGTACTTCAGCGACGACCGGCAGGCCGTATTGGACGGGACCTCAACGGTGACTACAGTCTCCGAAGCCAGGCATGGTCCGCTGTCACTCGACCTCGGCAAGACTTACTTCTGGCGGGTCGATGAGGTAAATGATGCCGAGACACCATCGATCTGGCCGGGCGAGCTGTGGAGTTTCACTACCATCAACTATCTTGTTGTGGATGATATCGAGTCATACAATGACCATGACCCCGCTGACCCTGCCAGTAACAGGATATTCAATGCGTGGCTGGACGGGTACGACAACCCGGCTGTAAACGGTTCTGTCGTCGGCCATGCCAATCCTCCCTTTGCCGAACAGACTATCGTTCACGGTGGTTTCCAGTCGATGCCTTTTATCTTCGATAATGCTGTTGGCAAGTCCGAAGCTACTCTAACATTGACTTCCAATCGGGACTGGACCGTAAAAGGTGTAAACAGACTGGCAATTTGGTACATGGGCGATATTTCAAATGCTGCCGAACCGATGTACGTTGTTCTTGATAACAGCGCCGTGGTGACAAATGATAACCCCAACGCGGCTCAGGCAGGTGAGTGGACCGAATGGGTCATCGACCTTAAGGCGTTTGCAGACCAGGGCGTCAACCTTGCCAATGTCAATTCGATTACTCTCGGTCTTGGTAACAGGAGCAATCCTCAGCCTGGCGGCACAGGGATCATGTACTTCGACGACATCGGATTGGTACCTGAAGCGGCGCCGCTGACAGAAGTATTCCTGGAAGCAGAAGCGGCCGACACTATTGGAGCGAATTGGCAGACCTATGACGACCCGGCAGCATCCGGCGGCAAACACATCGGCTCCAATGTCGGTGACGGCGATGACCTCGACACCGCGCCCGGACCTGAGTGGGTCGCCGCCTACAACTTCACCGCTGCCGCGGGTGTTTACAAGATAGTTGTCCGGGTAATGGCCCCAACTGTCGATGACGACTCCTTATGGGTCAGGATAGTAGGGGCGTCAGGTCAGACGTGTGAGGATCCCGACCAGCCCGGCACCGGCTGGGTAAGGTTCAACGAAATGGAGCCGGGACCGGAGAGCCAATGGGTTTGGGACGAGGTCCACAGCAGCGACCATATCAGCGAGGTTGTGAACTGGACGTTGGCCGCGGGCGATTATACTCTGGAAATCGCCAAGCGTGAGGATGGCGCGTTGATTGACACTGTCCTTATTACCAACGACCTGGCTCTCGACCCGTTGACACTGCCATAGACAATTTCTCAGAAATCGTTTGCATTACTGCTCGGACGGACAATTTACTGCTGCATTACGTTTTTATGAATGTTTATGTGCTGAACAGGTTTTCTTTTAGCCCTTCGCAGGAAGATAAGGGCCGAAAGAACAAAGCTTCTTGTGATAGAAGCAAGCTGCTTAACTAAGATCACGTATGTCCAATTCACGCTGAAACAAAACAGTAAGCGGCAATTATCTTTGCATAATAATCCACTTTTCAATTTAAAACGCCCGGGAGTTCGCAATTTGGACGGTGGTGCTTTATAGGGTATTTCTCGTACACGGTATAATCGGCATAGGGGTTTCCCCTATAGAAGAAACAGGCCAAACCCTGACTTGTTTAGATGGACTCCTAAATACAAAATGTCGATAATTAATATGCTCCGTACCCCCACCATTCGCTTTTCCTCAATTCTTCCTCATAAGGAAAAAGGTGGGGGCTTTTAAAAAAGACTTCCGGCGATTTCACCAAAGGTCTCAACCTCGAATCCGCCCGTCTGAAATTTTATATGTTACCCCTCCCTTTAGGAGTCCCAAACTATGAACAGCCGCCTGTTTCTTCTAATGGTCCCTCGTTCTTGTGACTTGTGCCTTTTCACTTTTCCCTTTTTCCCTTGATTTTTGATGCCAAATTTGGTATAATATTCACCTGTTAGCCAGAAGGCTAACGCAAACCGCCAGCAGGCGACGAAACCCGCCAGAAGGCCCAGCCAAGTTAATCCGTCTTCCGGAACCCGGGATCCGAGACACGAATTATGTGCAAATCAAATCCAATTTCAAAACATTTTGGCGGGCTCGACAATAGTGCCTTTTATTTATTTATTTTTGTTTCCAATCGAGATCAGATGTGAATATGTGCGCAGGTACATCCTGCCGTCTGCAACTGCGGGTGTGGCCTGGCTCTTTTCGCCTAATGAATTGATGGCCAGCAGTTCATATTTTGGGGCCGCTTTAATTACAACAACGTCACCTGCTCTATTGATACAATACAGTAAACCGTTGACCCAGACTGGTGAGCCGTAAAACCTGCCGCCCGGTTTTTCACACCAGAGTGCTTCGCCCGTCTCAAGGCGCAGACAGGAAACATCGCCCTGGTCGTGATAAGTGAAGAGCAAGCCGTCTTTCGCCAGAGGCGTTGGAACATAAGGAGCGGATTTGCGGGTGAGTGTATAAATTAATTCGGGCTTTTTGGAATTATCTCTGGAGCCGGCCCGCACGGCTGATAACTGTTTTCCGGCCCCGCCTTTGCCGCATGTGCCGATTAGCAAATCGCCGGCTACAACTGGAGAGCTAACAACTCGGGCCGGAAGGGCAGACTGAAATTCCCATATCACACTTCCTGTGTGGGGGTCCACGCCGGTTATTCCGTGGGCCCAACTGGTAAAAATCAATTGAGGTTTCTCGTTTTTCGGGGAGTAAACACAAGGTGTTGAATAAGATATCTCGCTATTATTTCGCTCTGTTGTCCAGCGTGTTTGGCCTGTTTTACGGTCGAGGGCAATCCATGCACTTTGGTATTCTTTACGGCCTATCCAATGCTCATGAGTAAATACAACGATATCATTGTAAAGCATTGGCGAGGTTCCCGGCCCAAACCGGGAATATATTCCGGGGAAAGTGCGTTGCCAGATTTCATGGCCGGTATGGTCGATAGCAGCAAGAATTACCTCCTTGCTTGTTTGCCACAGGATGTAAACGTGGTCGGCATTTACAACAGGAGTAGCAGCAGCATAGTTGTTGTATTGGTGGTGCTTGTAGGCGGTGAGCTTATATTGCTTATCCCATAACGTACTACCGTCGGAAACATCAAGGGCCAAAAGTATGCCTCCGGCTGACCCCGGATTCTCACAGGTTATGAACACCTTGTCCTTCCAGATAACAGGTGAGCTATGTCCCCCGGCGGGGAGTTTCACT
This sequence comes from uncultured Pirellulales bacterium, assembly GCA_964653075.1. Classification (GTDB taxonomy): domain Bacteria; phylum Planctomycetota; class Phycisphaerae; order Sedimentisphaerales; family Anaerobacaceae; genus NIOZ-UU13. The sequence goes on along the minus strand of CAZZAX010000001.1, from coordinate 120,840 downwards.
TTCCATTTGAAATCCTTTTGGGTCCATTTTACCGGCATCGATTGGGCCAGGCTTATCCCCTGGCCATTCGGGCCGCGGAAACGGGTCCACTGCTGTCCCTGTACCGCGCAAGTCAGTAATAGAATACAAAGCAGAGAAAAACTCTGTCGTGTTGTTCTTTTTATAATTTCCATCCCTTTCCTATTCTACGGCAACAACTTCGAATATAGTATATCTGAAACTCTTTTTCGATTCAAGAGCAGTCACAGATGCAATAACCTGTATATGTAAATCAACGAATAATAATCCCGGATTTCCCAAGTAACGGGTGACAAATGGAGTTGAATTTAATAGTGTAGGACCTATGGAGACCATTCAAGCCAGTTTTGACTGTCAGATGCGGGAGAACCCAATGGGTGAAAGCAGAAAAGATGCTGTTCGAGTCAATTTTGATCGAAAATTGCACGATTTTCAAGATGTGGATGAGTAAATGAGAGGGCAGTATGTGAGATTCCACAAATAGACTTAACTGCCTTTTCGCTGCACTTGACCAGAAGTTATATCCACGAGGTATGCTAATACATAATCATGGGATTTTCCTTGACGGGTAAGTGACTGATTTGGTATAAATTATGTTAGTGAAGTTTGGGCCTGTGCAGTCGGGCATCTGTGGCTTTGAGATCATCCAGCGGGCGTAGTTCCTGTAGTTTTCCGAGTAGAGGAGGAATTATTGTGCATTATACAAGGCACAGAGCTGGGAAGGGGGCCCCAGCTCTTTGCAGTAAGGAGATTCTTACATTTCAATTAAGGACCTAATATTTACTTGTAGAAGGAGGACAATTATGAGCAGAAAATTGATTTATTTGTTTACTGTTATTGTAGTGCCGGGCCTTGTTCTGACGAGTGCAGCCAAGGCAGACCTCGTCGGCTGTTGGAGGTTTAATGAGGGTTCCGGTGACATCGCCAGTGACAGTTCCGGCAATAATCACGATGGTACGCTGCTTGGAACCCCGGAATGGGTGGCCGGTCCCGATGGCTTTGGCGGCGCCCTTGCATTCGGCCCGGACAAGTGCATAGGTGCTGACTGCGGGGTCTTCGACCCTACAAACGGGACGGGGCAATTCACTATCGCTCTCTGGGCGTATTGGGATGGAACCGGTACCTTTCAGCATTTTATCACCAAGTCGGCCGGATGGGGTGCAGATACCATGATGTTCCAGTACGAGTTGTGGGGAGCCCATACGGAAGCCACTTATACTGACAGAATTGGTGTTTCCTATGCCCCCGCCGGATCGGTCCCTTTTTCCATTATGCCCAAAAATGAATGGGTGCACCTGGCCATGACTTTTGACGGAACCAATGCCACACTTTATGTCAACGGCGTCGATGAAGACGGCCCTAAAGCATTCTCAATTGGGCCGGATGTCGAAGCCCAGGTCGAAATCGGATATAACAGTAATCGTCCCACTCCGGAGGAGAGAACTTTCCACGGGTTTCTCGATGAAGTACGCATTTATGACTATGCGATGACGGAGGCCGAGATTCAGATTGTTATGGTGGGCGGCGAAGGATTTCCGTATGCCCTGGGACCCAACCCGGCTAACGGTGCCATGCATCAGGATATGGGGGTGAGCCTTAGCTGGCGATCGGGAGATTTCGCGGTCTCGCACGATGTGTACTTCGGTGACAATTTCAACGATGTCAACGAAGCCGGCAGAACCAATCCGCAGGGGGTATTGGTCAGCCAAAACCAGGAAGATACTACTTATGATCCCCCCGGCCTTCTCGAATTCGGCCAGAGTTATTACTGGCGGGTCGATGAGGTCAATGACGCCGAGCCGAACAGTCCATGGAAGGGCAACACCTGGAGCTTTACGGTAATCGACCATTTTATCATAGACAATTTTGAGGACTATAACGACTTCTCGCCCGACATTATATATGAAACTTGGTTGGACGGCTGGGAGGTTGAGGCAAACGGTGCCACTGTAGGTCATGACGCGGATTTTACCAAGGGAGAAAATATTGTTGAGACCACGATTGTCTACGGTGGCGAGAAGGCAATGCCATTTTACTTTGATAACAGCAGCACGGCAAATTATTCAGAAGCCGAACTTTCGTTTAGTCCCGCGCAGGATTGGACCAGAGAAGGCGTTGGAGTATTGTCGCTGTGGTTCAGAGGCCATCCGGCGTATGTCGGCGGCTTTACAGAGGGGCCGAGTGGAACATATACAATGACCGCCTCGGGCGAGGACATCTGGGCCAATGCTGACGAGTTTCACTTCGCTTTCAAACAGGTCACCGGCGCAAGCGCGATTATTGCAAAAGTTGAGAGCCTGGATAACACAGATCCTTTTGCCAAGGCCGGCGTGATGATTCGTGATACGATTGATGCAGACTCTGCCTATGTGGCAGTTTTCATTACTCCTGAAAACGGAGTTCGCTTCCAGTATCGTAACACCGCCGGGGGTATTACAGACAGGTATTTCGCTGAAGGCATTACTGCACCTCAGTGGGTGAAATTGGAGCGTACAACAGGTGGACTTGTCAGGGCGTATTATTCAGAGGACGGTGCTACATGGGAGCGGTTTAATTTGACACAAGTTAGTATGAATATGCCCGTCTACGTAGGCTTAGCGCTTACCAGCCATGACACTGATCTAACCGGTGAGGCCAAATTCTCCAATATCAGCTTCCCCGACATTAGTGTTGAGCCGCAGTGGACCGACCAGGACATCGGCATGCTCAGTAATGAGGCTGAGCCGATGTATGTAACTGTGGGAGATGGCAGCGGTACAGCAGCGACGGTGTACCACGATGATCCCAATGCAACCTTGATAGACGCGTGGACTCAATGGAATATCGACCTCAAAGAGTTCAGTGAAGCCGGCGTTGTACTGACCGATGTCAGTAGTCTGTCTATTGGCTTTGGCGACAAAACTAATCCGCAACCCGGTGGTTCGGGTTTGGTGTTTATTGACGATATCCATCTGTATCGGCCAGCACCAGAACCGACACCATAAGACGATATTTAGTTGGCAATTAAAATTGCGCGGTTGATATAACAGATTTGCATTAATTCGGGGCTTATACTGAATGATTCGGTATAGGCCCCATTTGTGTTAGGGTAATAGCGGACAACCTCCACATACGCTGAAAAAAATTTTAGACCGGCTCAGGCAGTTTGATATTTGAAGGTGCATTTCATAAGATTATCGGTGTCGAACGGAGAAAATTATACCTTACTATCTTGATATGCGAATAAATCTATAGTACTATGAGTAACCGATGATACAGAAGTCATTGACGAACGAGCCGAATGGAAGATGTAAACTTAAATAGTATCCCGGAACAAACGGGAGAAGTAGGGAGGTTTTGGAATGAGTGATAAGCTTACACGTCGTCAGTTCATTCGGGAAAGCGCGGTCGCAGGTGCTGCTATTGGTGCTGGTATATCCATTTCAGACAGTCTCGGTGCAGTGGATTCCCGCAAGATACTTAATTACAGCTCCGACATGGAATACCGCCGATGCGGCAGAACCGGTCTTATGATTTCGGCTGTTAGTCTTGGTGGTCACTGGAAGCGTCTTGTTAAAATAATCGGCGGCAGCGAGCCGGAAGGCTGGATGACAATGGCCATCGACCGTAAGGAGTTCCAGAAAAATCGCTATGATGTAGTTAACCGCTGTATCGAGCGCGGCATAAACTTCGTTGACGCATGCTGCCGTGAGGAAATTCTCGCTTATGCCAAGGCCCTTAAAGGCCGGAGGGACAAGATGTTCTTCGGTTATTCATGGCACATTAAGGAAAGCCGCTTCGAAGAATGGCGCTCGGCCAGGAAACTCAAGCAGGGCCTCGACGAAGGAATGAAAGAAGCCGGACTTGACTACGTTGATCTGTGGCGAATCAGCCTCCTTGTTGACAGCAGCCGTCATACCGAGGCAGAGGTCGAAGAGGCTGCTAAGGCCCTCGATTGGGCGAAAAAGACCGGCCGTGCCCGTTTCATCGGTTTCTCAGCACACAACAGGCCCGATCTTAAGAAAATCATCGAAAAGTACTCCGAGCAGGTCGAAGTTATTCTGACACCATATACTGCAAACAGCAAACTCATTACCGATGAATCAGGACTTTGGGCAACTCTCAGGAAATATGACGTTGGCTGGTTCGGTATTAAACCCTTTGCCAGCAATTCTCTTTTCAAGGGTGACAGCTCACCGGACAGCCCATACTCTGAACAAGATAATAATCTCGCACGCCTGGCCATTCGCTATATCCTTTGTAACCCGGCCATAACTGCACCTATACCGGGGCTTATCAGCGTCCAGCAGGTTGATAACGTCGCACGTGCCGTTAAAGAACGCCGCGAACTCGACTCGAAGGAAAAGGCCGAACTCGACAGGGCTATGAAGAGCGCCTGGGCTTGCCTGCCGTCGAACTATCAGTGGCTTAAAGACTGGGAATACGTTTAATAGTCGGTGCTTTTCTTTATCTCGGTGAATCATTCCTGTAGAAAAAGAATCGCAGTCTAACCTGTAGGTGGATTCGTTAGTTTGGACATTCTCACAAGGACAGTAAATGAAAAGAGATAACGGATTTTTAACAATATTTGCAATACTTCTGATGCTTTCGATAATAACTCTTCTGAGCTGCACAAGCTCAAGCGAATCTGAGCCGGCTGAAACTAAAACAGCCCCTGTAATTGAAAATGAAGCCAAAACTACAGGAGGACTACCACCGCTTGTTATCGATACGAGCGCTCCATTACTTCTTGATGAGCCAAACGAAGAAGAAAAAGCTTTTGCTGCTGCAGCCACCCAGGCTGCAAATGAGAACACCGCCTGCTTTGTCTGCCATGCAAACTACAAAACCGAATTTTTAGCTAATAGCCATGCGAAGGCTAATGCCGGGTGCTTCAATTGTCACGGTGAATCTTCAGCACATCAAAACGACGAAAACAATATAACCGCCCCCGAGACCTTATATTCAGCCGACAAAATCGACCCCTTATGTCGAAGCTGCCATAAAACTCATGATATTTCACCCAGGAAGATTATCGCTGACTATTTGAAGAAGAAATCAGAAAAGGCGAATACTTCCTGTAAAGGCTGCCATGAATCTGATGATGTCCCGCCCGAAAAGGTGGTTACTCGCTGGAAAGAGCAGGGTTTCGAAGAAACCAATCCCGAGAAAATAGTCTGCACGGATTGCCACGGTGACCATCGAATGAAGGTTCGCACCATCATCTGGGACAAGAAAAGCGGGAAACTCCTTCGCACAAACAGAGGCGGCTAAAGGTGTCCCTGTGTGAACTCTTTAGAAGAAAACCGAACATCAGCCTGCTACTGTGCCAGAGACTTCCCTGCTTAATCATAGAAGTACATCCGTGTTGAAATATCCGAAGGCGAAGTTGTGTAATCATTGAGTATTAATTTCTACAGGTGCGAAGTCAATGAGCGCGCTGTTTATGACGTATCCTACGTGAGTGATGGATTGTAGGGGACGTTGTATTCGGGCCTCCATCATCACTCCGTTGGCCGTGTAAAGAATCTTTTGGGTTCTTAGATTAACTCTTACGACAATTTCCACGCCTTTATCGTTGGTGGCGTTGATTTTGGCGGTACCGGACTTGCCTTTAAGTAACGGTCCCTGAACAATTGAGGCTTGCTGTGCTCTTAGACGCGCGCCGCACTTGATAAGCCTGGTGTCCGCAGTGCCGTTTCCGAAAGCGAGATATCCGTTGCTGAGCAAACCATCGCCGCCCGAAACAGCCTTCATACGGGTAGTGAAAGTAGCCGAGCCGGTGATCGGCCTGTCCAGCTTCTTTACTGCTATGCCTACCTGCTTTTTACCTGTGCTCCGCAGGCGATAGCCCAGCTTTGAGGATATCACCTGGCACCGTGTTACTTTTGCGAAGTCGCCTTCTTTGCGTTCTACTGGAGCAAGCAGGTAGCCTGGGTCTTCGGGCTTGTCCCAGATGACCTGAGAAGGCTTATCACCGGCCTTACGCAGAGGAGCGCCTTGCCTTCCGGTAAGGCACATCACGCGTCCATCTACGGTGGTCATGTAGAGGCTGTCCCCCGCGGCGGCCATGCCGTCGAAAACAGGGATAGTATCCAAAGCATATCGACTAACCAGTTTGCCATCGGTTTTGGTGAGAACCCATAGCTGTCCCCCGGCCCGGCCGTCAAGAACTTCGGCCTGTCGCTTTAATCTTGCTTTAACTTCAGGGTCATCGGGGTAATGGAAAGCGTGCCGTTCATCGAGCAGGTCGGGAGGGCCGGCAATAAAGAGTTTATCTGAAACCGCTGTCATAGCGCGGGCTATGATTGCCGGTTGTTCAAGAGTCCATTGGAAAGTTGCGGCACTAAGGTCCTTGTCCGGGAAGAAATAGCGCAGGCGCCAGTCGGATGAGGAGGCGTTTCTGTGGCTCGAACGATTGTTAATGGCTCGCTCGGCCTTGCTAATTCGGTCGATGGCCTGTCGTGTAACTACCTTGCCGGCGGAAAAAATCCGGTATTCCAGAACAGAGGAATTGACCATGTACTCCGGCTTGCGTCCATATCCATAGACACTTTTCTCATCGAAACAGAGGATACGACCCGAGGGTACAAGGCGTCCGGCCTTGTACCATCCACCGTACCCGCCGGTAACGCGGCGTCCGAAGGTCCAATAAGAACGGAAGAAGTAGGAGTCGTCCAAAAAGCCGTTCTGGCAGAAGATATGGAAGTCTTCCGGATTCTGTTCTTCTACGTTCTGAAGGCCGATTTCAAGCCGCTTGCCATCGAAAGTGATTTTTTGCGAGCGCATCCAGATATTCCGTCCGTCACAAGTCAAAATGTCGGAATGGGCCACCGGCATGTTGTTTCCCTGTGTCCTCTTCAGGTAAGCTAAGTGCATATCCTGGCCGGTTTCGGGGTCTTTGTCATTCATGACCGTTTCGCCCAGTAGTTTACCGGTGGCCGGGTCAAGTCGCAGGAAACGAATCCCGCCATCGACGTACATGTTTCGACCGGCAGTGCAGTAGAGCACGTTGTTATGGACCAATACGCTGCCGTGGACGGGCCAGGCGGATTCGAGCTGTTCCCAGGCCATCATGCGGCGGTCAACCGGGGCCCCGCGGAAACGCCAGGCAAGGATGCCGTCGCCGGCTCGCAGGGCGTAAACATGTCCGTCAGCCGAGCCGAAGAGGATAAGCCCTTTGTAATAGGTTGGCGGAGAGTCGATTCGCCCACCGGTGGTATAAGACCATAGCTTACGAGAAGTTTGTGTGTCCAGCGCATACAGGGTATGAGTGTCAATGGAGGCGACGAACAGTTTACCGGCGGCAATGGTTGGCGCACTGAGGCGGCCGGGCAATCTTGCTTGCCAGTTTTGCTTCAATTTGGTGGAAACGGCAGCAGAAGTGGCACCGCTGCGGCTTTCATCGTGTCGATATGTAGGCCAGTCGGCGGGACCGGCGGATGGGCCGTCCGCTTTCCCATATGCAGGCCCCCGTTCCAGACGGTTCCGAGTCAGAAGGACGGCTTTGGTTATCCGGGGGCCGGGGCCGGAGGCAAGAGCTTTTAAGCCCGTGAGTTTGGCTTCCAACTGGCAACCGCAGGAGTCCATTGGTGCATAGGTCATTCCGTTACACGGCATCACACCGTAAATGCAGCCACCGCGTACCCAGTGGTGAGGCTTCCAGTGCTGGGCTGTAAGATCAATGAACTCAGTACCGTTACGCGCGGTAATCAAATAACCGCTTGTTGCTTTGGAGGGATAGCAGCGGTGATGGAACCAGTGCACTTTTACATCAGCCGGGAACTCTCTTGCTACCTTTCCGGTGACCGGGTCGTAGCCGGCAAAGGCACCATCGTTTTGATTGCCGGCGATAGAACCGGTCCAGGCCAGACCTTGAACCACGAACAGGTCTTTTAAGGATTGATGACCACTGGGCCGATGTGTCTGCTCCCAGAGCTTCTTTCCGTTGCCGGCTGAGAAGCCGGACATTTTGCCTGTATTGCCGGCCAGAAGAACAACATCTTTATAGATCAGCACCCGCGGTCCTGTACTGGTATGAACGGGTAATCCGGTCGGTGTTTGCTCACTTTCCCAGAGAGTGCTGCCGCTTTGACGGTCCAGACAAACCAGTTTTTTCCCGTCGTGGAAGACGAGACGTTCTGTGTCCACTGCCATTGAACAAGGAGCTACGGGAGCTTCGGCCTGCCATAAAAGATGACTGGAATCAGCTTTGTAAGCGAGTATCTTTCGCGGTGTTCCCTTCCAGCCCCAGCCCGGGTTAGCCCTTCGAGAGTTGGCCCAGACATAAGTATCGTTGCGGCGCCAGTCGGGCAGGATGGACCGTGAAGTGTCGGTTACAAAGAATGCGACGCCCTCGGAAACCACGATCTCCCGCGTGTGTTCACTGCCTTGATAAGTCAGTAACGTCTTGCCGCTTGCGGCATCAAGTGCCGTAACCGGTGCGTCAATGCCGAGAGTGACATAGACGCGTTGTCCGACCGCCACGAGACGACGCAGAAGATGGGCCGGGCCGCTCTTGAGAGGATACTGCCGGGTGTTCCACTGGTTAATCTTGCGTTTCCAAAGGATGACCCCGTTAAATGCGTCGCGTGCGATAAGCCGCCATTTGGACGGAAGCTGTATCGAAGCAGTAGGCCCTTCGTCAAAGATGTAGAAGATGCGTCCTCCGGTTGAAACGAGAGAGGTCATGCTGGCCATATGGTCATGGTGGCGCGACCAACGTGGGCTTCCAACCCACTGAAGCCTCTCCGGAGGCCCGACAATGGAATCCTGAGCCACCGGGTTGCCGTCCGGGCCGTGGAAGTAGTGTGTCCACTCGTCCATTTCCACCGGCCGGGACTTGGTCACTTTCTTCCAATGCCCATCTTGCCGAACGAAAGCGACGCCCATAGGAGCCAGCGCCCGGAGCAATTCGGTTTCAGAGAGGTGTTCCGGTTCGTTAGCTACAATCAGATTAATAAGATTGTCGGCATAAGGCAGGTGCTCCCCGTCCCATTGATCGACGCTTACAGGACCGTATATCCCTTGCTTAATAAGATTGTCTCGGGCGGCGGCGACTTCTGCCGCGTCCGTATCAAGGCCGTGGATAAAGTATTGATCACCAGCGCGTAATTGGGCTGTCAGCGTTCCATTTCCACAACCAAGATGTACTATCAGGCCGCCCTTGACACCACTTGCGTCGAGGATTTCTTTCGCCGATTCGCCCATCAAAATTCGCACAGGAAACAGGCACGAGCAAATAATAAGCCCGGTGAGCCAGGCTGTGTGCGCTCTCATTTGTCCCTTGTTCATTTTTGCTCCTTTCTCATCCTCTTGTGATTTGAAAAACTATGTGTTTTGAGGTCTTTCTTTAACTTCCTTGTTCATGCGGAAAGATTAGCATAAAAACCTTGATTTTACAAATCTAAAATGATTTTGTCGTGGTTCTATTCACAGGATTCCCATTTACGTTGATTTGAAAACTCAGTAATTGTACAATATGCACTTCAGTCAGGAGACATCATTATGGACAAACAAAAGAAAATCAAGACAGGCTTAACTTTATTAGTGCTGTTATTTATCGGCGTAACAATCAATCCTTTATATGCGGCAGAGAAACTTACTCCGCTTAATATTGATCGGGTGAAAGTCGATGGTGAAATTGGCCGCCGGATTGATATCACCATAAACAACAACGTGTTAGTGCTTGATGTGGAAAAAGATTTTCTTCTTCCCTTTAAGCAGAGAAACCGTCAGGGCGGATATATAGGTTTAGGCAAATTTATCGATAGTCTTGTTAGATTCGCTGCACATACCAAAAATGAGAAGGTACTCAATCTTAAGAAACATATCGTTTATGAAACTATTAAGACTCAGGAAAAAGACGGATATATAGGCATATGCGTGCCTCAAAAGCGAATGTGGCAATTGTGGGACATTCATGAGATGGGCTATATCGTATTAGGTATGACCAGCGACTATAAGTATTTCAAAGAAAAATCGTCACTCGAAGCTGCAAGGAAGCTGGCGGACTATATAATAAGGTGCTGGTCTGCTGAGCCGAATCGAAAAACGAATGACTGGATTTCGGTCTATGTTGCAACTACGGGTCTGGAAGAAGCGATGCTTGCTTTATACGAGCAAACCAGTGAAAAGCGATACCTGGATTTTTGCGTGGAACACAGAAAACTGGCGGACTGGGACACAGAGCTAATTCAAGGGCGATGGGGAAATCTCGAAGGACACGCATATTATCATTTGTGCCATTGTCTTGCGCAATTAAGGTTAAATCAGTTGCAGCCGAATCCGGGATTAATGAACCAGTCGCGGAAAACCTTCGATTTTTTAGTTAGAGGGGATGGGCTGTTGGTGCCGGGACTTTGCGGTTATCAGGAATGCTGGCATAGTAATCAGCAGGGATTTTTTAAATTGGGGGAGACCTGTTCCACGGCCTATCTGATTCAATGGCTGGATACTATGCTTCAGATCGAAGGTGAATCCATCTATGGTGATATAATGGAGCGAGCGATATACAATGGATTATTTGCTGCACAGTCCCCCGATGGCCGTCGTCTTAGATATTACTCACCTTTCGAGGGGCCGCGTGTGTATTTCGACGGCGATACTTATTGTTGTCCGTGCAATTTCAGGCGAATTATAGCTGAACTGCCGGGTATGCTCTATTACCGTTGGAACGAAGGCCTGGCTATCAATCTATATGCCGCATCTTCTGCTGTTTTAGATGTCAGAAAAGGTTTGTCCCTTAAGGTTCATCAAGTCACAGATTATCCAAACTCGGGAAACGTGGTTATTCACCTCAAGCCATCAAAACCATCTCATTTTCCGTTGTATCTGCGGATTCCGCGTTGGTGTGACAAAGCGAATATCACAATTAATGGAGATACAACCAGGATGACCGCCGGGGGTGGTTCATTCTTTATGGTTAGCCGGAAGTGGAAAGCCGGTGACGAAATCAGGCTGCAAATGCCGATGTCCTGGCGGCTGATAAGAGGAAGAAAGAGTCAGGCGGGTCGTGTTGCTGTTATGCGTGGTCCTATGTTATTTTGTCTGAATCCTGAACGTCAAAAAGATTTTGATCCTGATATAATGAGGCTTATGTGGCTTGATCCGACTTCTGTTAAGCTGTCCGGCAAAGACGATACTATTCGTCCCGATGGTCTAACCTGTGAGGCTTTATTCTGGAATCCAAATAATTACAATGCTGCGAGCAAAGCCGACATAAAACTGACCCTTACTGAGTATGCCGACCCAGGCTGCAAGGCGACGTATTTTCTTGTGCCAAATCCGGAGGAAGATGCTATGACGGATGATGAGCTGATTGAATTTAGTCTTTAGTTGTTAAATAAGCATAGTAGGTATTTCATATCACTGCCGTTTTCCGACGGGTATTTTATTCTGTTATTATAATGTCATGAATGTTCAGCCGGGGTAATGTCAGCTCTACTATGCCATCGCGATATTTGAATTGGAGTTGTTTATCGGCCGGCTGGAGAATGATTTTTTTGGGCCTGTTTTTACTGCGGATTTTAACTTTCAACTTTCCAAGGCTGGGGATGTCATCAAAGACGTGTATTTTATCATCGTCGTGAGGTCCGGCTGTGTTTACAAGATTCACTGCTAGCTTGCCGTCAATCGTATTTACTGAGACGTCAACATAGTGTGAACCGGTTACTTCAACCGCAGGGCGGGGAAAAAGGCGCTGAGCGAGTCCGCCGATGAAATCCCTTGCGACCGCTGTCGCTGCTGTTTTGTAGCGCTGGCCGAAGTTGAAATAAACTGCGGCGATTTTACCCTTGTCAAGCTCAGATATCGAGCCGGCAATCTCAAAACTACCCTTAACATCATTTTCCTGATAGAGCCTGCCGAAAGATTCTGTGTTAATTGCTGGTTTCACAGGTTGTGATAAGGCTTTAAATGCTCCCAGGCGACCGTTATGGTCGAGCCATTGAGTTTTGATATCAGGTTTTCCTTCGAAGGTGACACCAAGATGCTGCTTGAACATTGAGGCAGCTTTTGGCCCGATTACGAGGAGGCTGCCGCCATTGCGAGTGTAAGTCACGAGTTCACTTATGAAATCCGGATCGAGATAGTCCCATTCGGGAATCACAATAATGGGGTATTTCTGCATATTACCTTTGATGTGATGTTCGACGAGAACATCCACGGAATACTGGTTATTCAATAATGCTCTTAAAATCCCATCCAGTGGTGAGAGTACTGATGCCCATGAACCGAAAAGTCGGGACGTATTGCGGTAGGTGGCCGCTCCGGAATAAACAAGAGCAATTTGTGGAACGGGCTCGGCTTTGTGGCAAAATTTCTGACGGGCTCGGCAGAACTCGGCGACACCCGCCATTATATCCACCTGCCAGTCGTAGATTGATAAGTCTCGTTTCTGCTTGAAGTATGCTTGGTAACCGCCGCCGAGTGCAAGCACGACGGCAGCTTCCTGTTGAAGCTGAACTACGCTTTTTGTGCTGCGTGCTCCATCGGATGCTCGATAGAAGCTCCATGACATAAGGTCCCATGCCCGGTTCTGGCTTCTAAGGCATCTGCCTTCGAGGCGAGCGGAGTTGAGGGCGTCATTCGGGCTGAAATCACCACTGAGGAAATCGACATCGATACTTACAGGTTCGGGCATGAATGAACTGAATGCCCAGTTTCCACATATCTGGAACTCGGGGTCGTGCTTATGCAGGGCGGTGACGTAATGATTGAAGTATTTGCGGAAACCATCGCGACAAAATTGTGTGTATTCGAGATAATGCGGATCGGATGGCTTGCGTGGGACCTGTGTAATAGCGGTTTCCTTTTGAAAGGCCTTGACAGCTGCTTCGGACCAGTCGTGTTTGACGGACCAGCACTCACCGTCAACCCAGACTCCATCGACATTGTATTTGTCGCGGAGTTCCTTGAGTTGTGGTATCAACAGTTCATCTACATAAGGCCCGAAGACGGAGGTCATTCTGTTATCGCGTTTTCCATTCGAGTCGATGCTAGCCCATTCTGGGTGTTTTTTGATTGCAGCACTGTCCCAAACGCCTGAGTAGTGCATAAATAGAGCAACGCCGTACCGAGCGGTTACATCTCGCCATATTTTCAACTGGTCGCCTATATAGCCTGCCGCACGATTTCCCACTTTTGTCGGATAGCTGGTTATACCTGGGTGGCCTTTGCAGTCGCACTGGATGTAGTCTGGTTTAACTATTTCAATAATATTTGTCACCATGCGGGGTGTAACATTTTTGCCGATTTGATCATCAGTTTCTCTTGCATGCAGGTCGAAATGGATACCGAAAAAGCTCTCATCCCGCCTAAGTCGTTTCGGTAATTTCTTGTCGTCGGCAGGGTTGGATTTCTCTTTAGCTGTGCCATTTGACGTGAAAATAAAAATCTGGGAGAAACAGCAGAGGAAGAATGTAGTAATTCTTACGATTGACATATATTGCTCCTTTTATATTTCTGAGGATCAGTTCTATGTAGAATATCTTTTATAATTGAACAAAACTTCTATGTGAGAATATTAAATTATTAATTAGCTTTTTTCTTTTTCTTGCTTTTTTTGGGCATGTTTTTGGCCTGGTGCTCCAATGCTTCAAGTTCTGTCTGCTGGCCTTTGTCTCCCATAGCTTCCATCCATTCCAGAAGTCGTCTCCTGAGTCCTGCTTTTACTCTTGCGTATTTCGGGTCGTCGGCCAGATTGTTCCACTCATATCGGTCCTTCGTAACATCATACAGCTCTTCTGCCGGTCTTTGTTCGTAACGGCGAACCTTGTCCGCGGCATCGTTATCGGTTGCCGCTTTATCCTGCCAGGACTTGAAGATTTTCGAATTAGTGCAGGCATTCCGGAATTTTGTTTCCGGGGTGAAGTTCCAGACGTATTTAAATCTGCGCGAGCGAATCGAACGAATGCCGAAATATTCAGAGCCATTATTAATACCGCGTGTCGTCATTTCACCGAAGACATATCTCTTATGTTCTTTTGCTTTTCCCAGCAGAACCGGCAAGAGACTTTTTCCATCGAGTATCGATGGCGGCATTTCACCTGCCGCCTCTATATATGTCGGCAGAACATCGACGTATTCTATCAATGCGTTGTTGACTTTGCCGGGCTTGATTTTGCCGGGCCAGCGGGCAATAAAGGCGGATTGCAGCCCCGTATCGTAACACGTCCATTTTCCAAAGGGAAAACTCGAACCCTGCTCACTGACCACTATCACCAATGTATTTTTCGCAAGGTTGTACTTGTCCAGAATTTCAAGGGCCTGGCCAACCTGTCCGTCATAATACGTAATCTCGGCCAAATACCTCGTCATATTCTCACGTGTCTGCTCGGTATCAACGAAGTATGGCGGCAGTTTCAATGTGGCCGCATCGTAGCGTGAGGCATCGCCCTTGTTCCATGGTGAGTGCGGCTCGTTGGAGCAGGCAAAGAGGCAGAAAGGCGTCCCGCCTTTTTTGCACTCGCTTATGAACTTGTCGATGGCTGCGAAGTCGGGATTATTTCTTTTGCCTGAATACTCGAACGGAAATATTTCCACCGGATTAATATGCCGCTTGCCGCTCAAGGCTATGCGGTAGCCGAGCGGTTTTAGGTAGTGGACAACGCTTTTGGTACCCTCTTTGGCAAAGGTGTGGTTAGGATAGGCGCCGCTCTTGACCGGGTACAGGCCGGTATAGATGTTGTGCCGTGTGGGTGAGCACATTGGCGCCGCCTGGAAACATTGTGTAAAACGCATCCCTTCGGATGCAAGTTTGTCTATGTTCGGTGTATAAGCCTGTCCACCGTAGCAGCCGATGTCCCGGAAAGTGCAGTCATCGGCAATAATGAAAACGAAGTTGGGTTTAGTGGCTTTACCGGCACCAAATGAGACTCTACTCATACAAGTTAAAGCCCCCATAGCCGCCATCTTTAAGAAATCACGTCTTTTTATGTTTTTCATTAATTTTCACTCTCAAATATAGTCCCTTAGTTAAAGATGATATGGTTTTGCTGAGGAACATTATCCTCAGAAAATCTCATCTTAAATATAATATCAAATTTACCTCAGGAATTCGAGCTTTTCGGCTGAATTATTTTAACATAGATGTATTAAGTATATATATCCTGGATATCTATATCGTACGGAAATCAAAGCTGTTGTACATACTGTAAATTTGTTAGAATCCGACAAAATGATAGAGATTCGACAAATGACAATCAACGATGTGCAGTTCGGGTTGAAATTGACCCGGCAGGCGGGATGGAACCAAGTCGAATCTGATTGGCTGCGTTTTTTGAAGATGGAGCCCGAAGGCTGTTTTGTAGCCGACCTTGCCGGGCGTTCCGTAGGGACTACTACTACCTGTATCTTTGAAAGTACGGCCTGGATAGCTATGGTGCTGGTAGATGTGGACGTTCGCGGCAAAGGAATCGGCACAGAACTTTTGAGGTATTCTCTTAATTATCTTGATGAGAGAAAAGTACGAACTGTTCGTCTTGATGCAACTTTTGCAGGTCAGCCTATCTACGAGAAATTGGGTTTTGTGCCGGAATACCGATTAGCTCGGTACGAAGGTATAGCACAGCCGGGCAAAAAGGGGACGACCGTAACGAAAGCTGCCCCGGCGATATATGCAAGTATAATTGAGTTCGACAAGCGGATGACCGGGACGAATCGAGGGAAAATGCTTAGCAGTTTTTTTAGGGAATTTCCAGAAGGCATACATGTCATTCCTCACGACGACACAATAGAGGGATTTATCTTAACGCGTCCCGGAGCAAATGCCATCCAGATAGGTCCGTGCATTGCTATCGCAGATGCAGGTGCAGTTTTATTGCAAGATGTTTTGATTCGTTGCGCAGGAAAGTCAGTATTCATTGATATACCTGTTGATAATACCCGTGCATTGAAAGTCGCCGAGTCGAGCGGATTAAAAGTTCAACGATATTTTATGAGGATGTATCGCGGCGAGCGGATTAAGGACAACATCAAAGCAATATGGAGCAGTTCAGGTCCTGAGAAAGGATAAACCTGTCGGGCTGAGGTCTTGTGTTCGAACAGTAACAGGTGCCTGTTCTGTCGGCTGCTATCATATTAAAGAATGAAGATAATCGACTAATGAAGGAAGATAATAGACTATGCTGGCTATCGTGGCGCCAATAGAAATAAGCATCGCGATATTCCAAACCAGTGCTTTTACGCCAGTTGGTTTGTCCTGGCCGAGATACCTTTTACTATTGTTGAGGACGAAGAAGGCAATGAAGGCGATGGGCAGCATCAGGCCGCAAATCGCCGAGGCAGGTATGGCGATCCAGGGCCCTATATATCCCCAGAGTACGACACCGACTACACCGGGTGCAGGAATCAGGCAGGCCAGGCGGTAACGCCATCCGCCCGGTTCGACACCGAATACCTCACAGGCGGCGAAACCACAGATGAGCATGTGCATAGTAATTGAGCTCAGAGCCATGCCCAGTATTCCCAGGCCGAAAACGATCCTTGAAAAGAACATGCTCAGTCCTGCCGACTCAAGCATGGCGGCTGCTTCGATGGGCGAAAGCCTGGTAGAGCCAGAAGCAAATCGCACAGGGTCGTAAATCGTGCATCCGGTTGCGATGACCATTAATGTCGTTGCGATACAAAACGGCAGCAGCATACCGGTGATCAAATCGAATCTGGATAGGCCTTTGTGTTCTTTGCCCCATCCTCGTGCAAGTAGAGTATAAGGAAAGAGAAATGTGGCGTTTATCCCCGTAGCTGCACTAAAGGCCGCCATTACAATAGAAACTCCCCGCGGGTCCGTCGGAATATGCAGTGGTAAGAATCCTTTGAACAGCTTACCCCACTGCACACCTCCTCCTATTGCCCGGCGTACTATCACGATTGTGAAGGCAAGGATAATCATCCAGACAAGACCTTTGAGAATGCGTTCATAGAATCTGACCCCTCTATGCCCGCTGCCATAGCTCCAGGTGGCAATAGTTGATATTGTAAGGACAAAGAGACCGATGCAAATCAATACGATTGTCTGCGAAGTGGATGATGACGGCTGCCAGCCGGTAATTGCCTTTATCATATCATCAGTCATCCCGGCGGCCAGTGCGTATTGGGGCAAATGCCAAATTATAGTTGCAAGCAAAGCCCCAATTACCCAGCTCCAGGCGACAACAGGATGGATGTAGTGCTTCATTGCGTCAAAGGGCCGGACTCCCGTGGATAGTGTTTGATATGACATGGCTGCAAATAGGATTATGCCCAGTGCCATCGCCAAGGGCTGAACCCAGAGCAGTTTGTACTGAAGAAAAGCACCTGCAAAAAGAGACGCCATGGCGCTTCCACTGCCGAGCACGAGGGCGCTCTGAAGCCAGCCGGGGCCTGTTTTGCTAAAATAACCCTTCCACCGCGCCAGAAGACCTTTGGTATCAAGCTCTGCCAAATCAGCCTTTTCTTTTGCAATAATCTCGGGAGCCGATGCAGTGAACGTTGGCAATCCTTTTACCAAATTATCCTGAGTGCAGTTCTGATCTTGCTGATCTTTCTTCAATACACAACTCCCTTTTTTATCATCAGCGAATTGGTTTTGCAGGCCATTTTACGGCGTTCAGAATCTCAATGTTCAGCCCTCATAGTAAACGTGCCCCTAATTCTTATCTATATAGTCCAGCCGTCACGATAGTTCGGTTTGATAAATTTATTGGCGTCGGGAACATTTGTTATATTCATGTTCTTCCAGTCAAAATCCAATTTCTTACCGGCTCTGAGTGCAACGTTGCCCATGAGAGTGAATTCGGTCAGAGGGCCGGAATAGTCGAAGTGAGTGCTTGGCCGGCCTTTACCCTTGCATGCGTCAAGCCAGTTGCGGTGGTGTCCTTTAGCTCGCGGCAGGGTCTTTGGAGGCCTCTTATATGCTCTCATTTTGGATTCGGGGATGATGCGGGGCGATCTTGACCAACCCTCACCGAGGATAGCGCCCTTTGTGCCGATGTAGAGGATACCATTATCGCCGAGGTTTCTGCCTGCCTCAAGTTCCACAGGACGCGGCGGCATAAGTCCGCCTTCATACCAGGTAATGCGTACGGGCGGCATACCGGCACGTGCCGGGAAATGGAAGTATATGAGTGATGCGGCCGGACAGGTTTCATTAGTAGTACCGGATGAGCTGGCCTCGACGCTGAAGGCAGGGCTTTTGCCCAGTTTGAGCGCCCAGAAGGCCGGGTCCAGATGGTGACAGGCAAAATCGCCTATTGTGCCGGAGCCAAACTGCCACCAGGCGCGCCAGCGAACTGGCGCGTAGTCCGGATGATAGGGGCGTGGAGGTACCGGCAGAAGCCAGCGCCGCCAATCGAAGCCGGCAGGTACAGGAGGAGTTTCACTGGGCCGGTCGGTGAAACTGGTCCAGCGGTTAGCACCTGTACTGGTCCATGCGTGAACGTCGTGTACGTCACCGATGGCACCGTCCCATATCCACTCGCAGGCCAGAAGAATATCTTCGCTGGAGTGTCCGTAATTACCGAGCTGGGTAGCGACTCCGGCCTTGCGGGCGGCTTCGGTGACTACGCGGGTCTCGTAAATTGTTCGGCAGAGAGGTTTTTCACAATAGAGGTGTTTACCCTTGGCGATGACAGCGAGGCAGACTATGGCATGAGAATGATCCGGCGTAGCAACGAGGACTGCGTCGATGTCTTCGGCATCCAGCATTTGATTATAATTTCGATAGGTCGGACAGGGTTGGCCGTATTTCTGTCGGACCAGGTCCAGGGCAGGTTTAAGACCGGCTGTGCCGCCGTAGTAGAACATACTATAGTCGCTGAGTTTGTTGATGTCACAGAGGGCGGCGATATGGACATCGGGCTCGTTGAAGAGCTGTCTCATGTTGACGATACCCTGGCCCCCCGTGCCGATGATGGCGACGTTAACCTTTTCGCTGGGTACGGTATTGCCATTACCACCGAGTACATGGCGAGGTACGATGGTAAAAGCAGCGGCTGTGGCGGCACCGGCCAGAAAATCTCTCCGGTTAATCCTCTTTGTCATATTAACTGAGTCGGCTTTCGAGTCTTTCATCTATTTTCTCCTTCTTTATGTGTTTCGGCAATTTTTATCTGTTACATCTGCTAATGGTCTCGTCGTAAAAACGATCTGTATAATTTACATCAGTCAGACTGTCATGTTCATTAATATTCATATTATAACAAGAACAATCATATAAGGACAGTCCTTTCAGGTTCAAATAATGTACTGAGAATAACGATATACTTCTGAAATTGGTTTATAGAAAAGCTCGTTTTGTGGTATTACCGAAATATCTTGTAATTTTTATGCCGACCTGCAGGGACCGGTGAATGTATGAAACTTGCTCTTGTGAGATTTTTTGAGTGTTCTATTAATCCTTAAACGGCTGTTATAAACATTTGTTTATAATAAGGTAACGTTAGTTTTTATAGAATCTGGAAAGGCCGATGTCTATACTTTTTAAGCAAATTGTAAACTAAAGAGTGCCAAAGCTCATTTGTAAGTGCTTATTTTTTTTATCAGAGAAGTTGTTGAATTTTAAAAAAAACTTGATTTACCTGTTTTTTTCTCTTACAATATATTCGTTGCGAGTGCATACAGAGATCAGTTGGTCTGGAAGCACTTATCCGCGGTAACGTGTATAACGGCACTTCGCAATAAGGAGACAGGCTTACAATGAATTAGAAACAACTGCCTACGTCTCCTTTTTTTCTGCGCTTTATTTCTTTGAACCACAGTAAGAAAAGAGCATCAGAGCTTAGATGTTTCATCAGTATGTGAACGATAAAACAACAGCGTTTTCTGACGTAAAAATCATTGTGATATTTTGACGAATCGTGGTATATTGCTGTAACATCAGACGGCAAATATGTTTTTTTATGAAATGGCTTCTTTCAGGAGATAATCGATGAAACGCAGGGAATTTTTGAAGGCCTCAGTCGCAATCGGCTCGGCGTTATCTTTGTCGAGTTCCCGGGTTCTGGGCGCCAATAATGATATTCGCATCGGCGTAATCGGGATCGGCTCGTTCGTCAAAATAGGCGGCAAGGGACGGGGAGATATCCGGGACTTCCGAAAGATTCCGGGTGTGCGTGTTGCAGCGTTATGTGACTGTGACGAAAACCACCTCAACTACGAATTGAACCAGTTTAGTAAGCGAGGCGAGAAAGTCAAGGCCTACAGGGATTTTCGTGACCTGCTGGAAGACAAGGAAATCGATGCTGTCTCTATTACGACGCCGAACCATTGGCATTCGCTGATGACGATTATGGCCTGTCAGGCCGGGAAAGATGTGTTCGTTCAAAAACCGAGCTCACATAATATCTTCGAAGGTCGCAAGATGGTCGAGGCGATGCGCAAGTACAATCGTGTGGTGCAGGCCGTACATGGGCCTCGAAACAGCGGCGCTATTCATGAATCGCTTGAGTATATATGGAGTGGTAATCTGGGGGAAATCAAGTGTATTTACGGGATCAATTACAGGCCGAGGATGAGCATTGGCAAGGTAAATAGGCCACAACCTATACCCAGGTCGTGTGATTATAATCTCTGGTGCGGCCCGGCACCTAAGAAACCGCTTATGCGCAAGTACCTGCATTACGACTGGCATTGGGACTGGGATACCGGTAACGGCGACCTTGGAAATATGGGCATTCATGCTATGGATGGATGTCGCTGGGCCTTAAGAAAAACCGAGCTGCCGAAGAGAGTGATAAGCATCGGGGCGCGTCTGGGCTATGATGACGACGGCCAGACACCAAATACGATGATCACCCTGTTGGATTATGAGCCGGCACCGATTATTTTTGAAGTCCGCGGCCTGCCTCGCAATAAGTCATTCCTTCGAACGAACTGGGTCAGGAACGCAGGATTAACTATGGATAAGTTCCGGGGGATACGAACCGGATTCGTAGTACAATGTGAACGTGGTTATGTAAAAGACGGGGAGGCTTTCGATAACAACGGAACATTAATAAAGAAATTCGCCCGCGAGCAGCCGGATTGCAAAGAGAATTTTATCAGTGTTGTTCGCAGCCGCAAAACCGGTAAGCTGCTGACGGATGCCCTGGAGGGACACCTTTCCTGCGGGCTGGTGCATATGGCAAACATTTCATATCAGGTTGGAAAACACAAACACAATAACGAAATCCGCCAGGTCATTAAAAGCAAGGCGGAATTCTATGAGTCGTTCGAACGTCTGAACGACCATCTCCTGGCCAATCGACTTGGTATTAATAAAAAATTGCTCGTTTTGGGTTCAATGCTGGCTATGGATATCGACAAAGAGAGATTCACCGGCCCAATGAGCAAAGAAGCGAACAGGCTTATTTCACGGAAATACCGCAAGCCGTTCGTCGTATCTGATAATGTATGATAGTAGAAAGGAGAGTGCCAAGTGCGTTCGATTTCTTACACTATTGCTATGGTTTTGTTGTTGATTCTGTCGAGTAACGTTCTGTCGCAGCTATCCTCATCTCAGCAGGGAAGTACCTCACATTACGTTTTTGATCCCGCCTGGCCGCTGAAACCGGACCGGTACAAATGGGCCCAGATGCCCGGCATCGCTGTGGATAAACAGGATCAAATCTACATCTTTACTCGCAATCAGCCGACCGTTCAGGTTTATAAGACAGATGGAACTTTGCTGCGTGCCATGTATATGGAGGATTCCAGCGGGGCGCATTTTATCAGAATCGGTCCGGAAGGAAATATTTGGACAGCCAATATTGCCGAACATCTTGTGCGTAAATACAGCCCCAAAGGCAAACTGCTGTTGACGCTCGGTGAACCTGGCATTGCCGGTGCCGACAAGGTGCACTTTGACAGGCCGACGGACATGGTTATACTTCCTACCGGTGACATCTTTGTCTCCGACGGATATGGCAATAGAAGAATTGTACATTTCAACGCGGATGGTAAGTATGTGAACCAGTGGGGCCGGGCCGGCGATGGGCCGGGTGAGTTTGCACTGCCTCATTCGATTGTAGCAGATTCTCTTAATCGGCTGTATGTTGCCGACCGGGAGAACGCGCGCATCCAGGTCTTCGATACCAAGGGCAAGCTGCTTGCTGTATGGGCGGACCTAATCACACCATGGGGACTTTGTATGACGAAAAAAGATGAGATATGGGTTTGTGGCTCTTCTGTGATGAAGGATGAGAAAGGTAAGTGGCTTGTCCTTCCACCCCCGGACCAGATATTAATGAAGCTGGACCTCGAAGGTAAAGTTCTGTTTCGTATGTCCCTTGATATGACCACGAGTCCTCCGGGCAAATCCGGCGAGCTCAACTGGGTCCACGCTATCGCTCTGGATTCACAGGGAAATCTCTACCTTGGGGATATCCAGGGCAAACGGGCGCAGAAGTTTTTACGAAAGCAATGATATTTCTTTTGCTCATTAAGGGAAAAGTGGTGAAAAGAGTGTCTAACCCTGATTTCCTGTGTGGTGGGTGATAATTTACATGGAATTTGATAATATACGGCCTATGAAGACACTTCAAGCTCAGATTAGAAAGAAGAGATTACTTATAACAGGCATCTTGCTTGTCAGCATCACATTAGGAATCTTTTGGTTTCTCGGTGTACGTATAGAACACCTCAGGTATCTGAAATTGATATTTTCTGGGTCACCAGAACTTTCGGCAGAAGAGACGGCTGAATTGCATACCTGGCTCAAAGAAAATGCTGTTCATCTGAATACCATTGAAGCATGTTCGGGCTTCGATGATATGCAGCCTCTCAAAGCTGTGGTTGGAGAGGCACGTATAGTCGCCCTCGGAGAAGCCGCACATTGTAACGGTAGTTTCTCTCGGGCCAAGCATAGGATGGTTGAGTTTTTGGTAACAGAAATGGATTTTACTGTCTTTGCTATAGAAGCTACTTTTCCCGGTGCTCTCGAATTAAATGATTATATACTTACCGGCGAAGGCGACCCTGAAAGAGCTCTGGGGGCATTGGTTTATGCCGCATGGAACACAGAAGAAATTCTTGCCATGATAAAGTGGATGCGTCAGTATAATTCTACTCATGAAAAGAAAGTAAAATTCTATGGCTTTGATGTCAGGGTTGCCGGCGGTTCGGCCAAAGCAGTCTATAATTATCTGAGAAAAATAAACGGAACCAGCGACTACGACAAGCTGCTGTCGGTTATAATGAATCCATGGACTGCAGGTCAATTCAGACAAAGCCCAAAGGAGGAAAAATACAGTGCCAAAGAGGAAATCGAAAGTCTTATAACTTATTTGGAGAATAAACAACCCGTCATTGATCAAAAAAATACCTCTGAGCAGAACATTCTGGAACATAAACAATGGAGCCTGGTTGTTCAGCACGCCAGAGTCCTCTTGCAGTATATTAAGTTTAGGGGCCTCTTGCCAAATAGATCAAAAGCTACTGATTTTCGCGACAAAGGTATGGCTGAGAATGTGCGCTGGCTTGTGGATTACGAAAAAGGAGCTAAGATAATTCTGTGGGCAGCCAATGCTCATATTTCGGCTATGCCATTTTCGGGATGTATGGGCGATTACTTGCGACAGAAATATGGCGAAGATATGGTGGTTATTGGTTTACTATCGAATCGAGGGTTTACAGAATCTCCAGAAAATTCCGATGTAACACCTCTTACAAACGATAGTAGTCTGGAAGCTACTCTTGCCCAGGCAGGACTTGATATCGCCGTTGTTGATTTTCGCTCGCTGCCAAAAGGTATCGTCTCGAGGTATTTCAACTCACCGATTATAACGAAGGGTGTTAAAACTATATATCCATTATGGTATGATGCAGTGATGTTCATAGAATCAACCGCTAATGCCATCCAGGCGAAAGGAGGCAGTATAAGAGTATCTGTCGAAAGGCTGCTGGAAGCTTCCAATCTTGACTTTGAGGAAATTGAGGATGGAAGGCTCAAGAACTGGCAAATCCAGAGCGGTCGGTCAAGAGTGGAGTATCAGACCACAGGCTCACATGAACAACCGTATAAAGGCGCCACTTGTGGAATGATTAAGAGAATCCCGGGCAAAGGTTTCGGTGAAGCTTTTGGTAATATTAGGCAATCGTTAAAGGCTGATGATTTCAGAGGGGAAACAATACAATTTAATGCAGCAGTTCGCGCAGTCAATGGAATAGCATATCTGTGGCTTTCGATAGATGCCAGAAATGCTCCAAATATATTCCAACAACAAACAATTACCTCTGACAAATGGCAGAAATATAGTATTTCGGCGGAAGTTCCTCAGGAAGCGTTTAGGATATCATACGGATTGGCTTATGTAGGGCAGGGCGCCGCTTTCATCGATGACGTCACAATCGGCAATTAAATTCAGTTTTAAGAGGAAAACTCGCGTTCTCTTGATCCCAAAATATTGTTTTCAGACAACGGATCATCGGAGACCACGTTTACTCTGGCTCCATGCATGTTCGCAATGCTATCCTTCCTTCTCGGTTATCATTACATTCGCTCATCATTCAATCATAAAATGGTGCGGCAATTCTACATGTGGACAGTACGGAAAAGGGTAGCCGCCTTGGTTTTCTTCATCGTGTTTATCATCTTTAATATAACAGATCCCAATTTAATTGTCTCTATATCAAGTTTGTTTCCACGATATCGGCCTGATGTCTTCGATTTTTGACTCGTCAAACTCAATCCCGAAGCCCGGCCGGTCGGGAAGCTCCAGTATTCCATTAACCGGTCTTGGTTGGTGTTTCTCGAAGTTATAGTAAGTGCTCATTTTCTGAATCAGGTACTCCACAAGAGGGCAAACTTCTATTGGCTGGCTTGCAACCACATGCATGGCTGCTTCGTTGTCAATTGGCCCATATAGACCTGTCAGGCCTTCGTTAGTATGGATTTTCAGGTAAAGAATCTTTCTTTTGTTTTTCCCGGTTATCCGGAGAACTTCCACTTTTGTGATTTTCAGGTTTGCTGGCTTGCTTTGGCTGCCTGTTCCGATTAAATTTGTAGAAGGCATGATTTCTGCACAAGCACCAAGATGAGGAGCAATACCTGATGCTGCAAGACCTGTTAGAAAATTGCGCCGCTTCATATAATCAATCATTTGTATCACCTTTCGGCAGAGAAATCATTTGTAACAAATTTAGCGTTCACTACTAATCGAATCAGAGGCTGTTTCTCTACCGGGCAATCACACAAGGCAGTTATAAACCTCGCGAATAGAATCGATGATATAGTCATTGATGCGCTGGGTGTATTTCGGGCCGATGCGTACCTGGACGAAACGGTCGAATACCCCCAGCGTTTGCCGGCAACTGTCCGGGCCATATTTGATTTTCTTTCCTTCCGGGCTGTTAAAAGAGGGCCAATTGGGATGCCGCGTTCGTTTGTTGATTACGGATTCCTGGACGGGCAGCAAAACAGATCCTGTTAGAGTTGAGGCCGGAACTCTTCGCTTCCTCAACTCCTCGATGCATCTGTTGCGTGTTGCTTTGTCCTTCATTTCGAAATAAACGCCGTACCCAATATCACCTTTCGGGTCGGGACGGTGGCGCAGGCGAATACCGGGAAGGTTTTTTATGCCATTATATACGGCTTTTGCATGATGGCGCAGTTGAGCAACCATGATATCGAGTTTAGACAACTGCGCACCAAGGACGGCCCCGGTAAATTCACTCATCCTGAAGTTCTCCCCTGCAAATGTTTTCACCTGTCTGGGGCCGGAGCGCTCAAGAAAAAGCTGCCGTATCGTGCCCATATCGTGAAAACGTGCCGAGCGTTCGTAAATTAGAGGATTGCTCGTTACAACTGCACCACCTTCACCCGAGGTCATCGTTTTGTTGACCTGAAAACTATAAATGCCCACATCTCCGATGGAACCCAGTGTTTTTCCTTTATAAGAACCACCGACACATTGTGCGCAATCTTCCAGTACCGCCACGCCATTATCAGCAGCGATTTCCATAATCGGGTCCATATCACAGAGCCCGCCAAGTAAGTTCACGGCAATGACGGCCTTAGTGCGAGGAGTTATCTTCCGTTTGAAATCCATGGGGTCAAGATTAAGGGTGCTGTCGATGTCGGCAAAGACCGGCAAGGCCCCCGCGTGGACCACACAAGTATAGTCAGACCACCATGTGTAGGCCGGAACGATGACCTCGTCACCCGGCCCGATACCGAGACCTGTTACCGCGCAGTCTAAAGCGGCTGTACCAGAAGACACACCAAGTGCAAAGCGGGTGTCCATATATTTTGCAAAATTTTCTTCGAAATTCTTCACCTTTGTAGGCTTACCCATCCCCCAGTAGCGGAACGGCGAGCGGGATTCCAATACCTCCATCAGTGCCTGCTCTTCTTTTTCGTCGAAGAATTGAGGTCCGATGTATCCGGGATTAATTTTCGGTATCTCTGTGGACCTGGACCTTTCTTCACCCCGGAGTCTCTGCGTACTGAAACCGGTCGCTGCGCCTGACAAGGCTATACAGCTTGTTTTTAAGAATTTTCGGCGGGTGAGATTTTGGATTTTCGTTTCTTTTGTGATATTTTGAGTGTTCATTTTCGGCCTCCTTATTTGATTAATTATGTCAGCTACTAACTGTTTAATATTCTGCTGTCAATCAATCTGTTGAGCCTGTACGTTGTTTAACGATATAATTAGCTATCGTCTGGACGGTATCGAGCCATAGACCATTGGCCGGGTCCTGAGCATATTCACAAAGGGCCTTTAGAGTTGACAAGCGAGTCGTCTGGCGACCTCCTTCGCCGATGTCATGGCCGCAGAAAACCAGCCAGCCGCCATTTGCCGTTGTCTTGTCTATCCACTGTTTGACCTGCTCGAAGTCCTTGCCATCCAGCTCCACGCCCATCAGTTGTGCCATATCGCAAAAGGCCGGGTCGTTCGACCACTCGTCCATCCATCCCCGTCCGGTCAGAAATTTCTCAGCCACTATGGGCACATAGCTTTTAAGTTTTTGTCCACGCCCGACAAATTTCTGTCCACAGGGATACGCATACGAGACAGGCCTGACGTTGAGTAAACGCTCGATAATAATATTTGACTCTTCAAGTTCGTACCGCATTTGGTCAATGGTGTAATTTTCCAAAGCCTTTTCGCGAGCAAATGAAAAATTACCCGAGCAGGGATGTGTCAGCGAATGATTGCCGATTTCGTGGCCGTTGGCAGCAGCTTTCTTCCAGTCATCCACCCGTTTTTCCATGGAATTAATCGACACATAGAAAGTGGCTTTGGTGCCGTATTCATCCAGTATAGGCAGGCCGGTGTCGATTTGACTGAACCGGGCATCGTCAAAAGTAACGCTGATGGCCCCGTGCTTTCCTTCTGGCCATTTGAATTGTTCGCGTTCTTCTAAGACTGGTATCTCTTTATTCTGCAAATTAGACGGTGAGCAACCAGTAGAAAAAAGCATTGCACAACAAAACATGATGATTACAAAGATAGAGACAGTTCTCACAGATACCTCCTTAATATTAAGAAAATCAATTATGTTTTTCTGAATACATACTACCTGAAATCGGGATTTGTGTCAAAAGATTCAAAGAAGTAAATTAAAGCTGAAATCAGTAGAGATTTACTTAGAGTGCCTAACAAAATGAATCGTAGCACCGAAAACGAGCATTTTCGTCTCTGGCAAGGAAGGCGAAGCAGGCCATCCGATGATGGTCGATGCAGCCTGACGCAGCCAGAAACGAAATAAGCCGTTTGAATGCAGAGTCATTTTGTTAGGTGCTCTTATGGTGTATCTTCGGAAGGTATCGTTTGATATCTGGAAAAAACAATATCTGCCACTTTAACCCGAACAGGTTTAGAGGTTCCTTTATCTTCAGGATGGGCTCTGTTGGTAAGGATAATAACATAGACTCCACTTTCCGGATCGCAGACAATTGATGTACCGGTATAACCCGTATGGCAAAATGCTTTTTCCGAAGCGTAAGAACCCTTCACTGAAGAGTAACTCGAATTCACATCAAAACCAAAGGCCCGGCCATTTGCCTGATTCGCGGTCAGCATAGAAACCGCTTGCGAACTTAGGATTCTTTTGCCGTTTAAGGTTCCGTTATTCAACAGCATCCGGCAGTATATTGATAAATCGTATGCATTGGAAAACAGCCCCGCATTACCTGAGATGCTTCCCATCAACTTTGCCAAAGGGTCGTGGACAGTGCCTCGAAGCAGTTTTTCCTCGACAATCTGGGTGGCTGCAATATCTTTGAAGCCGCAGGCTGGGGGTTTGTAGGTGGTGTTTTTCATTCCGAGCGGAATAAAGATATTTTCCCTGCTGAATTCATCTATATTTTTCCCTGTAATTTTTTCGACAATCTTTGCTAATGTAATATAGCCCAGACAACTGTAGCGAAACTTTTCTCCGGATTCATTGAGAGCTTCGAAGCCGCATATCTTCTCGATTACCTTTTCAGGACAGGGATTGCCGAATTGCTCCTCCAATTCGGCCGCATTCGTATAAGCTGGCAATCCTGATGTATGGGTAAGAAGATGTTTTATCTGGACCTGCTCCTTGCCGTTACAGGCAAAATCAGGGAGATATTTACCCGCATAGTCGTCTAAATCTATCTCGTTTCGGTCTTTAAGAACCATAATTGAAGTGGCCGTAGCAACAGGTTTGGTCATAGATGCAAGATCAAAAACCGTGTTTCTTCCCATAGGTTCCTGATAAGGTTCTACCACTTCGTTGCCGAAGGCTTTCCAGTATAAAATATCGTCTTGTTTGCCTACCAGAATCACGGCTCCGGGGAAGTTTCCTTTGTCGATTTCTTCTTCTACTATATTATCAATCCGGCTAAAGTCAGGTCTGACAATCTCTTTCCGGACCGGCTGACATCCCGCCAAAACATAAATCAGTACCCCCGCAAGTGATAATATAACCCGAATTGATTTCATATCAATCTTTCCATAATACGCCTGAATTGAAAACCTTACCTGATATAAACCTTATCACAAACTGTCTGTATTGTCACCGGTTTTCTTATAATCCCCCCTTATGTAAATGTCGTCACCATTGTAGGGGCGGTTCGCGAACCGCCCTAAAGAATAATCGATCAAAACGTAGGGGCAACCCCGCGTGGTTGCCCGAATATTCGTGTAGGGTGGCGGCTTGCCCCACCAATGTTCTAAGCGAAGTTGAATGGATCTATTTAAAATAATAGTCATTCTGAACGGAGTGAAGAATCTCAAATCCAAATAATCAATCGTAAATCATCATTAATCAATTGAAGACGGGTAGGGTGCGATGTTTCGAACCAATTACTTCTGACTGCGAGATATAAGAATGTTTACGTCCCGAACAAGTTTTCTTCCGGCCCTTCGCAAGAAAATGAGGGCCGAAAGAATACGCTTCCTGGGATAGAAGGAAGCTGCTCAACAAAAGTCGCATATGAACAATTCGCGCTGAAACATTACATTTTTTGTATTTTTTTACATACATGAGCTAATTCAATTAAATTACTTAAGGAAATAACCGATATAATAAAAGCGGAGAAAATCTTGCATCTCGAAGGATACATCTTTTTGAAAGTGATCGAAGCTTTATTAAGATCATAAATAGGTTGGTGTTAAATGAATCAGCCTAAAACTAAAAAAAAGCATGTTAATGATTCTATAAAAACAGCGATAATAGGCGCGCTCTGGATAGCTGTGGCTGTCTGGCTTGTGTTTTACTTGGGTGGAAATCCTTTAAACGAACTTGCATTGATATTACATGCGGATACAACTAACGGTTTTATTGTTGATGCTTACGAAGATGTAGAAGAACATGATAATGGAAGGCCTATGTGGTTCCATGGCGGAACATACACATACTACCTTCCCGATGGACGACAATTTACACAAAAAATTAAGGAAGCATCAGGTCGATTAAGTCCGGAATTTCGTAATCTTGGATCTCCTTACCCCATCGAAGTAGAGTATCTTCCAAACAAACCAAACATATGCAGAATAAAAGGTAATGGCTACCAAAGTATTACCGGTTTGCTTATTAAAATTATAGCAGGGTGTTTTTTGCTCGTTATGCTTTCATTCCCAGGTGTAGGACTTTTATGGTGTGGGGTACGTGATTTCAAGCATTTATCAAACAAAAAGTTAGATAATCATTATCAAATACAATTCAAAGAAGTTTCTGAAAGATTAGAGGTATGATTAAGTTGAAATATTTTATCTTCTCTGCAATTAGCATTTCGATTCTATCACTAATTCTGTCTGTCTTGGTTTTTACACAAATTAATAACGTTGGTCGTTATCAAGTATTTGATAGTAAAGGCTTTGTATATATTATTGACACAAAAACAAGCAGGTTGTTTATACGTAGCCTTTTCCCATGTGGGGGAAGGGTTATATGTTATGATTTTGGTACTCTCGACAAACCTCTGTATGAAGATATTGTTTTTAACCTACAACCGAGTGAATGGGAAGATATTCCTGCTCCGACAGTCTTATATGAAGAAAATGTTCGTAACCTACAATCAAGAGATAGTTTTGTACCTGATAAACCATAGGGTGATATATTTGATCATTTAGCGTCCAAAAAATATAATCAATAAATAATTAATAAGATAATCGTTGTGCGTGGCACAAACTGCTAAAATGATTGATTCATGAGTATTTTGAAAAACGCTATAGATTCCATAGAATTGGGTGTTGAAGATTACCAGAGTAATCAAACCAAACGTCTGCTTTCAGCAGTCAGGAATTTCTATGCAGGAGTCTTGCTTCTTTTCAAACACAAATTGGCATTGCTAAGTCAAGATAATGATGAAGCTCTACTCAAGCAGCAAGTTCTTCCTGCCCAGGAAGAATGCAAAATTATCTGGAAAGGTAAAGGCAAAAAGACCGTCGATTTCAATCAAATACAGGAGCGTTTTGAAAGTCTTGATATAAAAGTTGATTGGAGGCGACTAAAGAAAGTACGGGATTACAGAAATAACATTGAGCATTATTATGATCAAGAAAAGACGAAGCATGAGGTTGTTCGTCAATATATTTCTAGATGTTTTATTGTCGTTTGTGATTTTATTCGTACCCAATTATTAAAAGATCCCAAAACATTATTTGAGCCGACAATATGGTATAGTCTAATCAAAGAAAAAGATGTATATGAAGCTGATAAAAAATCTTGTTCTGAAAGCTTAGAAAAATTGGATTGGATAAGTGATCTCACGTTTCGAATCTTTAATGATTTCACTTGTACTAAATGTGGCTCGGATTTAATTGAGCCACTTGATACTTCAAAGAAAGATTCTTGGTATGCATCTTTCCGATGTCGTTCTTGTGATGAAAAATGGAACTACGAAGAATTGCTTCCTTTAGCTTGTGAAAAAGAATCTGAAGATGATCATGTACGCATAAAAGATGGTGGAGAGCCAACTTTCGCTTATTGCCCACATTGTGCAGAAGAATATTATAATACAGATGATAATGTTTGTGTCAATTGTGGAACAGAAGGTCCTTTTTACTGTTCATTATGCGATAATGCGGTACCAATATGTGAACTTCCATTATACGGATCAGAAGGTGTTTGTAGTTGGTGCTGTCAAGTTAGAATGAAAGATGATTGAAATGTATAGAAACCAATGGTCTGATTCGATAGGTGGTAGCCGCTAAGTGAACTTAAATATCTAAACCTATTTCTGCCTGCGGTTCGCGCTAGTTTCAATCACTTCAACACTGCGTGTTTACATGACTATATGTTGCTCATGCTGTCCTCAGTCAGCATTAAAATCCTCGCAATACGCATCTCCCGGAATTTACCCTCGATTCTAGCTCGCTTGCTTTGGAGTTTACCCTCGGTGTTAGCTTACTTGCTCTTCTGCCGGGGGCCAGGAGCATCACACAACACAGGCGAAAATCGCCCGATTTTCGTACAAAAACGCTGGTAATTTTGGAAAAATTTCAAAATTTCTAAAAAATTTTTTATTCCTTTTCTCATAAGCACTTAGCAAAATTTAACCTTTAAAATACTCCCCCTATTTCGTATCAAACGTGCAGGTACGTCTAATTATAGAGGGAGAGTTTTTTCCCTTCCTGAGCTTGTCCTCGAAGGTCGTAATCGGGGATCCACAATTTGAGATTTGAAATATGAAATCTAAAATCCACGAAATCCGTGAAATCCGTGTTAGGAGTTTACCCTCGGTCGGTGCTTACCTGCTTGTCTGCCGGGGGTGATTAAAAAATGAAAAAAGTAGGTAAATCAAAGGAAAAATCGACAAAAAATGCTATTACTTTTAAACAAAACAAACCCAATTCACCAATTGTCCAAATACACTTAACATCTTTTACAACAATGAATTATCCAATTTTACCCAGTCTGACAAAAGTCAAAAACAAACCCAATCAAACCCAATTCAAAGCCAATTCAAACCCAATTTCAAAAAGGCCAAAAATGAACATAAGTAACTTTATAACAATCAATTATGAGATTTTTCTCCGTTTAACGGAGCAAAAAACAAAGCCAAACAAAGCCAAAACAAACCCAATTTTGTTCTTATTGCTTTGGTTTAAAAAGTCGTTTACAGTATTAGAGGTTACTACGATAATCATTATAGCTCATCGTTAAGGCTAACAAAATAAATGAAATCAGTGAAATATACCATAATCTTATGTGTTTTTATTATGCTTTCAAGCTGCCAGGGTTCAGTTATGACCGGATTGGATTGTGTGGATTCGTATATTAAGGTGTTTCAGGGCAGGCGCATTGGAATCATAACCAACCATACTGCCTATAACAGCAACGGCAAGTATATAGTGGATGTATTTAGAAATATACCGGATGTGAAAGTTACCTCTCTTTTCGGTCCCGAACACGGCCTGTGGGGTAAAGAGCAGGATGCCATCAAGATTGACAGCCAGATCGATCCGGTTTACCGTTTGCAGGTTTACAGTCTGTATGGAAAAACACTAAAGCCCACACCCCAGATGCTGAAGGATATAGATGTTCTTGTGTTCGACATTCAGGACATCGGCGCTCGATTTTACACCTATATTTATACGATGTCTTTGGCGATGGAAGCGGCGGCCGAAAACGGCAGGCGTTTTATTGTTCTGGATCGTCCTAATCCCATAAACGGTTTTTGTGTCGAAGGTAATTTACTCGAGCCGGCTTTGAGTAGTTTCGTTGGTTTATTTCCCATCCCGGCCAGGCACGGTATGACCGCAGGAGAATTGGCGAAAATGTTCAATGACCAGGGCTGGCTTAAAAATGGTGTTAAGGCCGACCTTGTCGTAATACCTATGAAAGGCTGGCGTCGCCGTATGTGGTACGACCAGACAGGATTGTCTTTTATTAAGACCTCACCCAATATGCCCAATCTTGAAACGGCCGCAATCTATCCGGGACTGTGTCTTTTAGAAGGTACTAATATTTCCGAAGGCAGAGGAACCAGGATGCCGTTCAGGCAATTCGGTGCGCCCTGGATAGATTCGAAGCAATTAGCTGACCGGCTTAACAAATTGAAACTTCCGGGCATGCACTTCGAGCCGGTGTCTTTCACGCCTGCGAGTTCAAAATATCAGGGTCAGATATGTAATGGAGTACGAATTATCATATCAGAACGTGACCGGCTTGAACCGTACTTCAGCGGGATAAGAATTATTAGTGAAGTTTATCGAATGTATCCGCACGATTTTCAATGGAAAGCCAGGCACTTCGATCGTTTGTGTGGAAGTTCAAAGATTCGCGATGCAATCTCAAATCGGTCATCCCTGAACAGCCTCCGGAACAAATGGCAAGAAGAGCTGGATGAGTTTTTGAAAATCAGAAAAAAGTATTTGATATACCCGAATTGAAAATTTGAAGGGGTAATAGCTATGTCATGATTTTTCTCTTTTATCTCGGAGCCGCTCGATGGCTAAAGCAACAGGTGATGGAACCTCTTTACCCTGTCTTTGCCCGGATTCCACCTCTTCCATCGCTTCGTGAAGGGTAATACAGGCCTGCTCGTAGCTGCATTCTGTTTGTTGAGCAATCAAGCGCGAGCCGCGGTCTATAAGTTTTTTATTACTTGGCGATAGCCATACCATTGCATTACCGATGACCCTGTCCATACGAACCATTGTTGCGGTAGAAAGTGTATTCAGTATAAGTTTAACGGCGAGATGATGCCATAACTGCAAAGGCGAATCGATGAGGTTGTAAGGGAACTGGAATGTTTCGCCGGCAGGGGGGGCGGCATCCATCAATCCTACAAATAGTGCGGCTGTTTTCTTGTACTGAGGGCCGAATTTCTGCAAAGCTGTTTGTGTTAGAATATCTGTTTCACATCCGGCGGTTATCACAACCAATGCTGAGTCGGGTGCGTTGGTACGAGAAGGGTCGGGCTCTTTGCCAATCATGAATTTGTATATTTCAGAATTGTTGAGTTTTGGTGGTTGGGCTTGCAGGCCGGGTGGTGATTTTAATTGCTCGTAAATCCTGCGCTGCCAATTCAGACCTCTCGGTTCGCGCTGCAGCAGGGCATGCCAGGCCTTTTTAGTAGAACGAAATGGGTCTTTTACAAATGCCCATGAGTTTGGAGAGAGAGTATCTCCATATTTTCGGAAGGGGGGTAACATAAAAGTCGGCGAGCGCTCTGTCGTATCCGTCAAAACATCCAGCAGCAATGAATCAGCCATATAGGTTACAAGGCCTCCACTGCGATAGATTTCTTCTTCAAATTTTGTCGCACGAGCCAGCATATCAACAACTTGGGAACTCGAAAGCTGCTCCATGAGTTCAGATAAAAATCTGAGGTAATCGTTGGGTTTGTGTTCCTTGAGTCCTGATTTTTCCATTTGAGCAGGCGATAGGTGCTTTCGCAGGAAACGAATTAAAGCTGTCTCAAGTGCACTGCCGACAACGAACAATTCGGCTGTTGTGGCCTGCATTCTTGTCGAGCCTGTTATTGCCATCGGGCCGGTTGTCAAATCGAGCCTGGTTATACGCGATTCTTCGATTATTTCACGTGAGCGTTTGACATGACGGCATAATGCTTCGGTGGGATTGTTATAGACAAAGAAGACTCGTGCTCCTGAATCAAGCCCCTCCCAGGCAGTGCCTATTACAAAAGGAGTTTCTCCGCCTTCAGTGATGGCAACAACAACGTCGCCGGGCTGAACATTGTGTTCTTTCATCTGGTATCGCCCGAAGTCGGGAAAATCTTCGTATCCTTCGACCGATTTAATTAAGGCAAAATCCCCCCCGGCCATCACGCTGAAGACTCGGTTTTCCAAATCGGGAACATTTTCAGAGAGTATTTGCTTTGAGTTTTGCCAAAACCGCCGCCAGGCCGCTTCGAGAAGTATGCTCAAACGTCCCGTAGCTCCGCAGCCGGTGAAGAAAATCCGCTTGTCATTCCTCATGGCTACAGAGAATGCTTCGATAAGTTGTTGGAACGAATCCTGCTGGAGAACCTTCTCCATGGCCGGAGGGATATCGTCATCAACCGACTGTAATAACCTTATCGCGGCGGGCAGGTCGTCTTTAGCTGTTTGCGAGAGAGCTATGGTTTTAGGATGAAAAGACTCCGTTAGCAATTCACCTAAACGAAACGCCCGTTCCCTGCTTAAAAATTCTTCGGTCCTTTTTATTGCATCCGACATTACGTCTCTTTGAAATATCAGCAAAATTCTATATTTGACTATGCTCCAACGAATTCAGGTGAGGACATATGAGCCAAGAGATATATCTCTACAAAGCATTCTTTCGTCATTTCTTGCTCCCAAAATTGAGAAGAAGTTCGTAAACTTCTATATGACCGTAATTTTTTGCATACCACAGAGGAGTGTGGTCTTGGTCGTCTTTAGCATTGACATCGGCGCCGCTTTCCAGTAGTAATTGTGTAGTGTCCTTGTGGCCATTCCACGCGGCATAGTGCAGTGGATTTTGACCGGATGTGGTTTTTGCTGCGATTTCAGCTCCTTTGATGATCAACAATTTTGCCACATCGGTATGCCCCGCTGGGGCCGCGTAATGTAGTGGTGTATTACCATCTGCTTCCTTTGCTTTCACATCGGCCCCGTTAGCAATAAGAAAAGCCGTCTCCCAATGTCCGTGGTAAACTGCCCCGTGCAGCGGTGTAGTGCCGTCCTTGTCCTTTGCATTAACGTCAGCACCCTTGGCAATAAGCAGCTCGGCCACATCCATGTGCCCTCCATAGGCTGCTTTGTGCAGGGGTGTTGTATCGGACCGATTTTTTGCATCGACATTGGCGCCTTTGGCAATGAGCAGTTCTGTCACATCTCTGAAGCCATGACGGGAAGCCTCGTGCAAAGGCGTTGCGCCTGTCCGGCTCTCTGCATTCACGTTGGCACCATTGGCAATGAGCAGTTCGACCACATCCTTGTGTCCATAACGGGCAGCATCATGCAAAGGTGTAAAGCGGTTCGACCGGATTGTGTTGACATCGTGACCTTCTGAAATGAGCAATCGCACTCGGCGAATGTCACCGATTTTTGCAGCTTCGTGAAGTGAAAGTTCTTTCTTCTTACACCCTAAGGGGATAAACACCAACACCGAGATCAAGCAAAATAGTCTTATCTTGTTCATTGTTTGTTTCCCTTACACAGGGATGCCATAGTTCCCTCAAAGAATCAGTTTACCATTATAACAATTTACTATCTGAGTTCAAGCTAAAGCTGTCATTGGATAGTATATGAAATTTTGTTTTGGTTGGTTATTATAGGTTCTTTTAATGTGTTTGTTGTGCTTTAATGTTTGTGAGGATATAATTCGTTTAGCTATGGTATGTATAAAAAAGTATCTGATTTGATAAATCGGAGATGAGAAAGTAGTGAGTTTTGATATTCGAAGGATTGCAGCTAAGGACAAAATACGGGTTGCAGGTCTAATGTCAGGTACATCGGTTGACGGTGTTGATGTTGCAATAGTCGATATCATAAAGAAAAAGGTTAGCTTGTTAGCTTTTGGTGTATTTCCGTACCCTAATGCTTTACGCAGGGAAATACTTCAACTGTGTCGTCCCGAAACAGCTCTATTGGATAATGTATGCCACTATAATTTCGTCTTGGGCGAAGTATTTGCCGATTCAATAGTCAAGCTATGTAGCACAAGCGGCATTGCTTTGGATTCGATTGATCTGGTGGGTTCACATGGCCAGACGATATATCATAATCCTCGAGGCAGGCGCTACAGCAAAACGACAATACGTTCGACCCTTCAGATAGGAGAACCATCTGTAATAGCTCACCGTACCGGTATTACTACAGTGGCGGATTTCAGGCCCCGCGACATGGCTGCCGGAGGTGAAGGTGCCCCTTTGGTGCCCTATGCCGATTATATTTTATTCGGCCGTAACAGGTTTTCTCGTGCCGTTCAGAATATTGGCGGTATTGCGAATGTAACTTTCCTTCCAATCCGTTGTAAGCAGGATGCTATTGTCGCCTTTGACACAGGGCCGGGGAATATGGTAATCGATGGTATCATTCGACTTATAAGTGGTAGTAACCGACGTTTTGATTCTGGTGGAAAAATGGCGGCACAGGGCACGGTCAATAAAAGATTTCTTGATGCAATGCTCCGGCATCCTTTTCTAAAACGGCATCCGCCAAAATCAACCGGCCGGGAAGAGTTCGGGATTTCCTTTGCCAACAAGATATACAAACAAGCCGCAGAAAAAGGCATAGCTGATACCGATATAGTAGCGACCGTAACTGCATTTACCGCCAAAAGTATAGCTCGGGGATACCATGAATTTCTGCCGGCTATACCGGATGAGGTTATATTGTGCGGCGGCGGCTCTCGTAATAATACGTTAGTGGAAATGTTGCACAACGAACTTCTCGATGCTAAGATTTGTTCTACCGATGATTTTGGTATTAGTGTCGATGCCAAGGAGGCGGTTTCGTTTGCAATTTTAGCATGGGCGACTATAAAGGGATTAGCTAATAACGTGCCCGGAGTTACCGGAGCGGGACGACCTGTTGTTCTGGGAAAGATAATACCGGCATGACAAGAAAACTTAGACTTCTGCCAACTACTGAAAAGCGCAATCTCGCGAGCGAAAATATCGATAAGCTATCTACAAAGCAGATTGTTAATCTTATTAACGCTGAAGATGCGCTTGTTCCCGCTGCTGTTGCGCGGCAGTCCAAACAAATTGCTGCAGCGATTGATTTGATTGTAGAACGTTTTAAGAAGGGTGGAAGGTTATTTTATGTTGGAGCCGGTACGAGCGGTCGGCTGGGTGTATTAGATGCCTCAGAGTGTCCGCCCACTTTTGGTGTGCCGTGTTCACTTGTTCAGGGCATCATAGCCGGTGGGCGGCGAGCACTGGTCCGGGCGGTTGAAGGCGCCGAAGATTTCCCGGAGGATGGGGCTGCATCAATTAACAACAAACGTGTACAGGTAAAAGACGTCGTGGTTGGCTTAGCGGCGTGCGGTATGACGCCTTTTGTGCTTGGTGCTCTTAAGCAGGCACGGCAAATTGGTGCGGCGACTATTTTTATTACCTGTGCGCCCGAGGCTGTTGAGCATATCCCTGCTGAAATTATCATCAATCCGATTGTAGGCCCGGAAGTTGTTACGGGTTCAACCCGGATGAAAGCGGGTACCGCTACTAAACTCGTCCTCAACAGTCTAACCACGGGAGCAATGATCAGATTGGGCAAGGTCTATGGCAATCTTATGGTTGACCTGAAGGCAACAAATGATAAATTGCGCGATCGATCATTGCGGATTGTAATGGAAATAACCAATCTCAGCCGGCCGCGTGCGAAAAGGCTTCTCTCAGACGCACAAGGGAAGGTTAAAGCTGCTATTGTTATGCACTTTCGCCGGACGGATTTGTCTGGTGCTTTGAAAATACTTGACGAAAGCGATCAGTTTCTGCGAAAAGCAATTGAGGAGTCTCCGTGAATTTCGTTATAGCTCAGACAAATACACTCAACGGCTTCGACTGGGCAATCGTAGGGGTAGGAGCCTTACTGCTGTTCGTTATTTCATACATTTTCGGGCGCGAGGAGAAAGATACTAACGACTTTTTTCTTGGAAGTCGTCGTGTTCCACCTATTGTCGCCTGCCTCTCTTTTGTCGCCACTGAAATCAGTGCCCTGACTATCGTTGGTTTTCCAGCAACAGCTTATAGTGAAAACTGGGAATACGTCCAGTTCTTTATTGGCTCTGCGGCAGCTCGGATTTTGGTGGCATTTTTGTTTATTCCGGTTTTCTACAAGTATAACTGCACGAGCATCTACGAGTTTCTCAGGCACCGATTCGGACCCGAGACCCAATATGCAGGTTCGGTGTTCTTCTTTATAACAAGGTTAATTGCATCTGGCGTAAGATTGTATGCCGCGTGTCTAGGGGTGTCTTTAATAATGGGCTGGAATTTGGTGCAAACCCTTTTGATGTTCACCATCGTGAGTATCATTTTCATTGCGTTCGGCGGTATCAAAGCCGTCGTCTGGGCAGGCGCGTATCAGGCGCTCACCTTCTTCGTGGCGGGCGCCGCTTTGCTAATCTAT
Source organism: uncultured Pirellulales bacterium (assembly GCA_964653075.1). Taxonomy (GTDB): domain Bacteria; phylum Planctomycetota; class Phycisphaerae; order Sedimentisphaerales; family Anaerobacaceae; genus NIOZ-UU13. Next base: position 81,406 of record CAZZAX010000001.1, on the reverse strand, counting down.
CTTTTCTTTCAAATTCAAGGTGGATTGGCCACGGCCTGGAGAATTGCCGACGAAGCAGGACGTTTAAGCTTTTTTAAATTTGATCTAAACCTTAACGACCCAACTACCTTCTGGGCGGGAACAGCCAATGCGTTTTTTATTGGCCTAGCGGCATTCGGCACAGACCAGGAAATGATGCAGCGTCTGCTAACTGTGAGAACGCGTAAGACCAGCCAGAGAACTCTTATCTCCACAATCGTTACGGTTATTCCCATAATGTGTATTTATCTTGCAATTGGGACTTTACTCTATGTGTTCTATCAACAGAATATTAATGTGGTCCAGCCTGCCAAAGCCAAAGAGGTCCTTTCTCACTTTGTAGCGTATTCGCTTCCGACGGGTCTCAAAGGCCTGCTGCTGGCAGCAATAATTATGGCAAGTATTGATTCGCCGCTGAGTTCACTTTCATCCTCGTTTGTTACCGACATATACCGTCCCCTGATTCGAAGGGGCGCCTCGGAAAAGCACTATCTGCTCGTCTCACGAGCGGCAGTGGTCGGTTTTGGTCTGGTTCTGGCGGGAATTGCGTCGGCCTGTGCTCCTGTGGAGAATATCCTCTGGTTTGCCTTTAAAATTTTCTCCATCACCGGCGGAGCCACTCTTGGGGTTTTTCTGCTGGGACTGCTAACAAAAAGAAAATCAAACTGGGGGAATGTTTTCGCTATGATTGTCAGTACCATATTTACTCTTATGCTCATGATACTCTCACATAATGGAATTATCCACCTTGCATGGAGCTGGTTGATAGTGATTGGGACTGGTATAACATTCATTCTGGGTTATCTGTTGGGCCCGGCCATGATAAAATGGAAAGATACTCCAGTACCAAAGTAGAGAGCAAGCAGGCTCCGAATTTTATATGATGTGGCCATGATTTAGTACTTTTTATACAGGCCGGTTATTTGTGCGCATCAAATACGCCAGGGTGAGCGCATCGCGCGGAAGCGCAGGCGATTAGCCGCATCGTCGCTGGGAAACTCTTCCTTGACCGGGTCCCATTTCAAAGACCGCTGCAATTTGTGAGCGATAATCGTAAGATGTCCCAGTGACGCCGAACGGTGACCGAGTTCTGCATCACAACTTGGCCGGCGTCGAGTACGAATGCAGTCGAACCAGTTCGCGTGATGGTTGTTTTCTCCGATGTTTACCTGTCGAGTTGTTAACTTCATATCTTTGAAGGTATTCTCAGGGCCTCCCTCGACAGCCCCGCCGGTTGACATTGACGTAATCCAGCCCTTTTCTCCTACGAATATGCCTCCGAAGTTTCCTTGTAACCGGGCGGTTGCAGGAACGGCTTTATAGACATTTTTGACCATTGACCAGTTATCGACCAGGTGAAGAAGTGTCCCGTTGGCGTATCTGTAAGTGAGTGTCGGATACCGGCCGCTGCTGGGATGAATAAAATCCACCGGCCCACTTTCCTCCATACCCAACGCATATTGAATTACGTCTGCACTGTGAGAATGGTGCCAGGTTGATGAGGCTGCGCCGAAATCTTCGCAGAATGCCCAGGGCACTACGCCTGGCGAAGGATTCAAGTGATAGGCAGGATTATAGGGGTGCCAAAGTGCCGGTCCGACCCATAGGTCCCAGTCTAATCCGTCCGGCACAGGTTCGGCCGGGAGGATTATATCAAGGGGTGTGTAGGACTTGCCGGTATTCTCGATATCCATCAAATGCCTGTATGGCTTGAAGCGGGGCGCTCCGAAGAAACCACCCAGCCTGGTCCACAGAGTAAAAACTTGTTTGACTTTGCCAAGTCCGCCTGCGCGAACAAAATTGCAGACCTGTCGAATTGTCGGAATAGAACGATACTGTGTTCCGGTCTGAAAAACGCGGTTATATCTGCGGACAGTATCTACAAGTCGGCGTCCCTGGCGAACCGTTATCGATATCGGCTTCTCGCAATAGATGTCCTTGCCCGCTTTGGCAGCTTCAATCGCCTGCAGCGTGTGCCAATGGTCAGGTGTGACGATTACTACGGCATCAATATCCGATCGAGACAGCAGTTCACGATAGTCATTATAAGCTGCGCAACCGTGATAGGTTCCACTGGAACGTTTGGTAGCGTAGGTTTCCTCAACAAGACGTTTGCCGTCCTGGCGCCTAAGACGATCTACGTCGCATACGGCCAGCACTTGAACTTCCCGGTCGCCAACCAGCCGGCGTAAATGGCCGCTCCCCATTAGTCCTTTGCCGATCAAACCGACTGTTATCCGCTCACTCGGTGGCAGATTCCCGTTTGCACCCCGTAGCGTGCAGGGAATGGTTTGTGGCACTGTGAATATCCCGGAAAGCGCAGCCGTGCGACACAGGAATTTACGTCGAGTAATCCGGAGAGTGTTGATTCTTTTGGCATTTTCCATTTTTGTCATTAAATACCTCACTTTGCCAGTTTCATGCTTACTTTGTTGAAGAAGTCAATACATCTTGCAATCTCAGGCATAGACTCGAACCAGTTATACGAGTATTCAAGGCCGAACATAGTCGGCCTAATACCCAGGCGGTGGATTTCCTCAATAAACCGCTCCGTTCTTCCAACACCGGTTCCCCATGGCACATCGTGACCTTCCGGGCTTAGCTCATGCAGGTCGTGCATTTGGATGGTAATCAAGCGGTCCTTAAGCGTGTTTACAGCCTTGACAGGGTCAATGCCGGATCGCATCCAGTAGCCGAGATCACCGCAAGTCCCAATCCTTTTGCTGCGTCCCCGACAGACCTCCAAAATACCTTCCGGGTGCCAATACTGCGGCGAGGCCTTCCGGTCGTGGTTGTGAATAGCCACGTTAATGTCATAATCGTCGCAGAATTTCTCGATTGTATCCAGTGCTTCCGGAAGCGGCTCCGACATGAAGGTTTCAATACCGATTTTTCTCCCGAACTCGAAGACCTTGCGGCATCCGGCTTTATCACCGGGTATATTGTGGATGTAATATGTCAATAGACGAATGCCGGCTGAGTCCAGTTTAAGCCGGATTTGTTTGAACTCATCATCTGTTAGTTGGTTATCGAAGTTCTTTGGAATCTCCTTACTAACTTTCTGGAAACTCAAACCGCCCATATACGGCAGGCCGAGCCGGGCAGTGCGGTCGATAGCCTCGAAAAGCGTGTATTTATGGAAGGTGTAGGCCTCGATGCCGAGACGCCAGCGGAGCTTTTCCTGAGAGCGGATAGCAGGTGTTAATCTGCCGCTGGGGACGGTCGGGGCCTGCAGGTCACCCATGGCGAACTGCACCGCCGCAAGATAGAATTGTAACATCTTCGAGTCCCAGAATACGTAAGGATTGTGCGCGATAGTGCAGTAGAAGACGCGTCCCCGGCCGTAGTGTCGTACCCAGGCTAATGCGTAATCATTGTCTTCACGGAAACAATTGCCGCGCGGTTGTCCCTGGAAAATAGTTTTATCGGTATCGATGCTGAAAAGTACGCGGACTCTCTGCCTTGAATAAGGCCCATGGACACGAAAGAACTCGTCCCTATATTCGAAGCCCTTACCGCCGAAAGTCTGATTAACAGGATGATTGGGTTCATCGAGCTTGATAAATATGTGTTCGTCGCTGTCCCTGTGGTTCGCGCCACGTGCACCTAACATTATGCCAAACTCCGGCCAGTCCTCATGAGCACCGGGCCAGCGAGTAAAGGCCACCGTTGTTCCATGAACGCCAAGAAGTCCACAGCCGCCATAAACAAATTCGATAAGGCTTTGTCTTAAGGCGGGATCTTCAAAGAGATTGCCCACAGTATTGTTCAGAAAGACGGCATCAAACTGCTTCAGATTTTCAGGTTTGAAGACGGACGGCTCTCTGCTAATCACCGTTTCAAAGGCTCCAGTCTTTTCGCCCATTAGCTTGAATGCCGTGTTGGCTGCAGGAATAGATGCATGCCCTCCATATCCGACATTGCGGTCGAAAATCAGGAGCTTCCGGCGCCTGCGAGGCCGGGCGAAGGCTTTGGCAGGAATCGCTGCCTCTATCCGTTGTTGCTTGTCAGGCTTAAGGCTGGTCTGTGCTTTCGCCGTTATAATCCATGGTGCAGTGATTATCCCGGTCGTCATAGCTGCACTGCAAAGAAATTCACGTCGCGTGACAGCGTTCGGTGGTATCGTCGCTTTATATATAGAATCCATTTATTTCTTCCTTATCCAACGCTTATTGTTCAACGTGTAGACTTTTTGTTATATTACCACACCTCACTTCATAAGTCCCGGCTTTAGGAGCTATCAATCCTTGGAATATAACCTTTTTCTTTTCACCAGATAGTAGCCATAACCATCGGTTTTTCTTTTGCCCAGCCGCAACAAGTTCGATTTTTAGCAGGCCAATCAGCCTTTTCTGTTTAACGTTTTCGACTGTGACGATGGCTGAGTAAGGTTTGCCCACCGTGAGTCTGTGTGTGGTGTCGTTAGTGATTAGCTTCAATTCAATATAGCGAGGCTCGAACGTAAGAAATTTCATTCCACTAAGTTGGATATTCATGACATCATCCAATGCGAACGCTCCGTTTATCTCGACAGGGGGCGGATATTTGAATTCCTCCAGTGTTAGCCATTCGATACCTTCACACATCAACACGGGTCGCGAGTCCTCTTTCTCGCAACGCAGCCGGACATTGTCGAATATAAGGTTCTTTACATTCCGAGCATAGAAACCCCAGGCCGGAAGCGGCCGGGCATCTACACCCGGTGATTTCACGTTCATAAGTGCCTGTTTACGGGCGCCGCCACCCTTGTATTCGATCGTCACATCCCGGAAAACGACCTTCTTGAATGCTGTTTGTGCCCAGCTTTCAACAGAAGACGCGGCCCGATACACACCCGTAGCTGAAACTCGATTAACGGAGATGTTTTCTGCCGTATTGCCCGGCTTGAGTGAAAAGTGAAAAGGCGTCGAAACGTTGTGCATAGTAATATCAGAGATTAGAACATTATCGAGACTGCCTTTAGTAGCGTCCCATGCACCTGGCTGCAGGTTCAGGCCTGCAAGCATGTTGTAGCGGTTCGAAGAGCGGTGGGGACGGACACCCGGACCGTAGAACAAACAGTCGTGAACAATCAAGCCAGAGGCCGGGCCAATGAGCCTTATCCCATTGCAGGAGGAGTTTATAATACAATCGGAAATCAGCGTATTTTCCCAATACCGACCTGCGATTGAATCATCACCCGTGAAGAACTGACAACCGACTATACTCACGTTTCGACATGGCCTCTCCGGTGCTCCGCGGAAATGAACGCCATCCCATCCGCCGGTGAATTTGATATTGCGAATGTCAACATCGTCACTGATTTGGAAAAATATGGCGTAATTAGCCGGGTCCAGAAATGAAACATCATGCACCTTAACATTACGGCAATTAACGAATACAAACGTATGCGGACCGCGCATTCGTTCCTCACCGGTTGGATCGAAGACTTTGTTTCCGTCAATAACACCATGACCGCAAATCGCGATATCTTCGGCACTATTACCGAGTATCAGGGCCCTGTGCCACTTGCCCCATTTGGCTTCGGGCATGAAGGCCGGGATTGTCGGCTGCTGATATTTATCAAGTTCAGTGGTCCCGACCAGTGTGGCGCCGGCTTCGAGAAAGAGCGTAACGTGGCTCTTGAAGTGTATCGTGCCCGATATGTATCTACCTGGTGGGAACAGTACCTGTCCGCCTCCTTCAGCCGAGCATGCATCGATTGCCTTTTGTATCGCCATAGTGTCCAGTGTCTTACCATCGCCTATTGCCCCGTAATCTCTAATACTAAATATCCCAGACTCGGCGGCGATAATAGATTGAGTGGTAGCTAATAATCCCACTATGACAATCATCGGATGAATAACTTTTAAAATGCTGTCAGGGAACCGATGGATGCGATTTTGTTGCGTCATAAACTAATCTCCTGCAGTCGAATTATTGGTTATTAGAACAACAAACACTGTTATTGTCAAGAAATCACTACTGATATGGCTGTCCCAAAGATATTCATAATCATTAGGACAGTGATAAACAAATCAATTACTTGCAAGAATTGCCAAGCTGAATTACAATCACAAACTCGTTCGAATGGAATATTGGAAATTGAAATAATTGAGAGGTAAATATGAAAGTTATAGCTTTTAACGGCAGTGCCCGAAAGGACGGTAACACCGCTATAATGATTAAACAGGTATTCGGTGAGCTTGAAAAAGAAGGCATAGAAACCGAAATGATACAGTTTTCAGGCCAGAAAATCCGGGGCTGCATCGCCTGCTATAAATGCTTTGAAAACAAGGACCAGAGGTGCAGTGTTAAAACAGATATAGTCAATGACTGTATCGAAAAGATGCTGCAGGCTGATGGAATCATTTTGGCTTCTCCCACATACTTTTCCGATGTAAGCGCAGAACTCAAGGCGCTTATCGACCGGGCCGGATTGGTAGCCAAAGCCAACAATGAAATGTTTGCGAGAAAGGTCGGAGCTGCTGTAGTGGCAGTTCGCAGGGGAGGTTCAATCCACGCATTCGATTCAATGAATCATTTTTTCTTAATCAGCGGTATGGTAATACCGGGTTCATGCTACTGGAACATGAGTTTCGGACTTGAGAAAGGTGAAGTTGAGAAAGACGAGGAAGGTTTGCGGACTATGCAAATTCTTGGTCAGAACATGGCATGGTTACTGAAGAAAATTCGATCGTAAATTGCAATCATCAAGAAAGTTACGTTTATCCATAACTTTTCTGTTTTGTATCTTATGCCATCGCTTTTGTAATCTTACTTGGCAGAATCAGGATTAATTAGTCATGCAAGTTAAACATTCAAGATATTGAGCGGTTCGAACTGTTTGTCAAGTACTTTCGATCTGTCGAAGCCAAGCCATCTGTCCAACATGGTTGCATACACACTACGAAAGTCAGTGTGGAACTTTAAGGCTCCGTTATCCAGGTCCGACAGACTGGGATGTGGACCGACAAGACCACCTTTGAGCCTACCACCAGCCAGGAAGATCGGAGCGGCAGCACCGTGTCCGGTGCCGCGGCGTCCATTTTCCTTAACGGTCCGGCCAAATTCCGAGAAGGTCATCAGCAGAACACGATTCAACAGCTTGTCTCGCTTCAAATCGTTGATAAATGCTGCGATTGACTCAGATAGGTGGTGCAGCAGAGAGCAATGGTTGCCTAATTGGTTTGCGTGGTTATCAAAACCTCCGATACCGCCGCCACCAAGTTCAGTAAAGAAAATCCGGATCCCAATATCAATCCGAATAAGTTGAGCGACCATACGAAGACTATTGGCAAGTTCGAACCGTGGATATTCGGCGGTGTTGGCCGTATTTTTCATTACAGCCTCGATTCGCTCGCTGTTGGTGTAGGCATTCAGTGTGCACTGCTGCAGGAAATGCATTAGTGAATTATTCTGATTAGGGCGGGGAAGTTCGGCTGCGTGTTTCCGTTGAGATTTGTATTTGGTATGACCGGGTATTTCGTGTATTGTTAGATTTTGAAGTGAGCGGATAGATGGAACGACGACATTCTTTGCGTTCAAGCCGAAAGGCCGGGCGATCGATCCAACGAACACGACGGGTGTGTTAATACTGTTCAGCTCCCGGATGCTATCAACGGTCCGGCCAAGCCATCCTGTCTGGCAGCCGGGCTTCTCGGGAGCTGCGGTATGCCATATCCGCATTGCAGTTTCGTGTGTGCGGTCTGAGTTCGGATAGCCTACTCCCTGAATGATACTTAGGTGTCCCTGCTCATACAGACGCATGAATGCTCCCATTCGCGGATGGAAGCCTAATCGCGAATTGATCTTGTGTATTTTGTTGGGGGACAAACGCAAAGTAGGGCGGTTTCGGGAATATTCATCATCTTCGAATGGAACGACCGTATTAAGGCCGTCATTTCCGCCCGAGAGCTGGACCACTACCAGAACAGTATCGCGTTTATCACGCCCGTGTGCGGCAGCCATCATTGAACGTACCAGGAAGTTCGGTGCTGCGGGGCTGAGCGATAACAAGGCCGAGTTTCCTAAAGCGGCCTTAAGGAAATTACGTCGTGTATAGGTCATAGTATTTTCTCCCAAATTTATGCTAAGTGAAACTCAGGAAGTGTAATTACTGTATGTGCAAAATGACGCAGTGTTGCCTCTTTGTCATCACTACCGATTCCGGACGGTGATTGCAGCGTCTTAAATACGGTCTTATAAACATCGGGAGCGAGGTCACTTTGCAGAAATAAATCCAGCAGGAGCAGTGCAGCGGATTTGAGCGTTGAGTACCCGAGCTTGTTGGCGATGAGCCAGGGATTGAGTTTGTCGCCATATGGTCCGGAGCCTTTCAGTAGCTCCAAAGCAAGATTGCTTCGCCCCACGATTGTAGCGCTGTCAATCCAATGGCGTCCGCCGGCCCAGCCGTTTACCGTAGGTGGATTGTAAAGATTCTGACCAAGGCCAGCCAGGTCTTGCGCAAGCTGCGTTGTGGATACGACCCCTTCCAGGGCTTTTATTATGCCCATTGCGAACTCTACCGGGTTTTTTATCCGCCGGCGATATGCCGCCTGGGAAAAGAACAAGTTGGAACGGAGCATCGTCTCGGTGAGTTTCATTATATCGTAGTCTTTTGCGAAGGTTTCAGCCAGAGGGCTAATCATAGACGCATCGGGCTCCTCGGTTTCAGAAATCAGCCAACGGTACAGCTTTTTTACCAGCATCTGCGAAGTGGCTGGTTGTTTAAGCACAATCCGTACAACATCGTCGCCTGTGAAATTGCCACTTTCACCAAGGATTTCCTTTGTATTTCCATCGTGTTCGCGAGATATATAGCGAAGCCGACTCCTCAGCACAAACCAGCCTGTAAAGGCCCTTGCAGCTTTCCTGATATCTTGTTCTTTGTAGTTACCGGTTCCCATGGTGTAGGTTTCCATGAGCGTCCGAGCGAAGTTCTCATTCGGTAATGCTTTGCGGTTTGAATCAGCTCCAAGCCATATAAGTACTGCCGGGTCGTGTGAAATAGCTTGAAGCATGTCATGAAATGAACTCAGAGCATGACTGCGAAGAAGCTGGATGTGCTGCAGCATCAACCTGGGATTTTTAACCTCGTCGCTGTTGGTGGCGAAATGGCTGTGCCAGAATAGTGTCATCTTTTCAAGTAACGGATGTGGTGTTTGAATAATCCGCCGAAGCCACCATGCTCTAAGGTTTTTAATGGAACTGGTGGCAGAATTGTCATATCCATCGTATGTATTGTTGAAGGCTGTCGTATCGGCTTGTGGTTTAAGGAGCTTATCAATAGTTTGCTGTGGCCCGTCAGACAGCGCCTGCTGAAGCTGATCCCAACGGGCTCCGAATGCTGCGCGTCGAAACAGGTGTCCGGCCTGGGTAAGATTCCAGGGCTGCTGAGCATTCGGCTCGTAAACAGCCCATGCCCAGTCGGGATCGGTCAGCTTTTCATCGATTGCCGAGCGGGCTTGTTTTGATTGATGCTGGTCAGGTGGTTTCTCAATTTGCTCAATCATGAGTAACTCCTTTTATATACTGACAACCAACATGCTATGCATCTTGAATCCTTGGTTGGATTATAAACATATCCGAGGGTACTATAAGTTCAGCTTTATTTCCAGGCGCGCCTTTGTTAGGCCTTCGTGTGTGCCAAGGCCCAACTTGGCGCGTTCAACTAACTTTACCAGTGTAATGAGTAAATCGATCCCTGATTCGGCTTGTTCTTGCGTGTTTCCCTTTTTGACCATGTCGTTGCGTACCAGCGTATCACGGTTTTCTTTGAGTATCGATGTGAGCTGGGCTGTGTCGATTTCCACCAGGCTGTGAGTTTCGGCAATTGGTTTGACCTTATGCTGCATTTCTCGGTTCAGGGTATCGATAAGGTCTCGTGTTAAACCATCGGTAGAACTTAGAATCAGGTATTCGCCCGGCATAGCCAGGGCAGGGCGAATATTAAATCGCTGGTCCAATTTATTTTTGTCGCCGATCCCGGATGTGGAAAAATAAGCCATTGAGTACGTTGTTCCTTTGTGGACAGGGCGGTCTATAATCAGCCCCTGCATTGCCTGCTGGCCGCGAGTGAAGTTTATGAGGCCCAGGGCCTTCTGCCACGCTTCCTCAGCTACTTCATTGAACTGCTTCGGGTTCTGAAGCCGCAGGATGGCAGCAAAGGCTGGAAGCTTAATCTGCGGTGTGCCAATCGCTGGGTCATACTCCTGTTCGGCCACGACAAAGCGAATTTCAGGCTTGGTTTCTGCCAGAACTTCTTCGGTGAGGTCACGTCCGCTGAAGAAGATACCCATCATGTTCTCGAAGAAAATCAATCCTGATGTACGCTCGGGGAAGAGTTCGTCCTTGGCGGAGTAGAATTGATGAAGGTCACGATAAAGACTTAATGCGGCGATTCGACGCGGCACCGACAGGTTTGGAAAAACACCCCCGCCCGGCTTTTTGGGCAGGGCAAAGGCGGCGGGACTTTTCGGAGCTACTGTCTTGCTGTCAATGGATGCCCGAAAGAACAACGTGTTATCTTCAATGTGTAATCCCAATGCCAGCCAATTCGAATTGCGTGTTGCTTCTAAAATTCCCGCGAAAGCCAGTGCCGCCAGAGGGTTTTCGTGCTGCTGTTTGAAAATCTGAGCGACTTGTGGAACACCCATCAGGGGTTTGAGATTTACAAAGACTTTAGCGATAGCATCAGTTTTCACAGTTCGTTTTGCGGTCCTGTACGCGGGATTTGATGCTAAGCTCGCTTTATTCGTTTGTGAACGATACTGCAGGATGTTTTTAAGCCTCTCTGAATTGTTGGCAAAGACCAGCCGCTTACCAATAATCGTGTGTGCTTCTTTTCCATCGAATGTCCATGCCGTGAGACCATCATACTCTTTGGATGCTACTATGTTAAATTTGCCCTTTTTTTCGGCCTCGGATCGAGCAACGTTGAGGAAAAACTCATGAAACCGTTCCAGCATTTGCTCATCCTCAGCGTCGATAATCAAAAACACCGTATCTTCAGGACACACCGCAAGTGTAATACCAGCTCCCGTTAGTTTCCCCAGCCCTGTTCGCCAGTCTGTGTCTAACGTGGTTTCAATAAAGCTGATTATATTTAAAAATTCTTTGAACTGAGGTTTCGGTGCCTGTTGTTTGTATAGTGGCAATGCCGTTATAGCCGCGGCCGCTTTGTCGTTGGTGAATACTTCGAGCAGTGCTTTCGGCCTGGTTACTTCCAGCACAATCACAGCATCTTCTGGAATCCACTGGATTGCCGGGGGAAAGGTTTGCCCCGCTGCTGTGGTGTGCGACATAAAAGCGGCCAACGTTAAAGCCAGTATGAGTACGAGTTTCCGGGACATGCTAAACCTCCAAGACTTATAGTAATTATTTGTATTGCATATTAGTATAAGGGATTATGCCGGTTAAATGTTACCTTTTTTTTACGGTTTTGTTTTTTTTATGATTTTATGTAATCTTTTTATTTTTGTTCCTTCTCATACCCACCGGACAGTGGGGTAAACATTAGAAACAGTACAGTGTTGACAACTGGAAAATAACAATACTCACCAGATTGCAATAAGAAACAGCCAACGATTATTGTGCGGCAGCCAGGGCTCGTTGGCCTGGTAATCCGCATTTGGTTCCGGGTGCATATCCAGCCATGGACGATCATGGTCGGGCCATGCTCTGGTTATGCCGTTGACGATAGCGCCGGGTACAGCGCCACGAGGGTTGCCCGGGATAGCGTTATACCGATGATGATACTGAGGGACAAAGATGCTCCCGACGCCTTCCATTGTGGAGACGCCATAAGGATTTCTGCCCAGAATCCAGTGTACCTGGTTTTCCGCAATTATGCGGCCTTCTGTAAATCCAAGTTTTTCCAGCAAAATGCCCTCGTAAGCAGTATCCAAAAGTTCACGACTCTCGCCGACATACCAATTATTAACATCTCGATAATGAAAAAAGAATATTAGACTGCCGTCATCGTCCCTGCGTCTCGTGATTTTGAAGGGATTGTTGCAGATAATCCTTAGTTCTTCTAATCGCATTTTAGCAATTGATTTTATTTTAGGGACCAGCTTGTCTTTTGGAAAAGAAATCGCGTGCTGGGCTAACTCACGAAAGCCTGTTGTTTTTGTTTTTTCGTTTGAAAGCAGCATTTGTGCGCGTTTCATTGCTGCATCACGATATACCTGCTTTTGGGTTGCGTTATAGAGAGCCAGGATTGCCGGCATATTACCACCGTGTTTTTGGTAAAGACGTTTTGCCATAGCGAGGTGTTTGGGTATATATTTTCCCAGCAGTGCGAATCCGGGTATACAGGCAGAAGCATTTACCATGTTATCACGTACTGGGCGTTCGTCTCCGGTCTTGGGTAAATTGTCAGTTTCTTTATCCGGCCTACCCCAATAGCCATAGCCGGAGCTGATTGTTGCTATCATATCCAGAGTTTCGGGATTAATACATTTCTCCAAGAACTCAGCACCCCAGACAGCTTCGTCTAAGATATCCGCCTGGCCGTTTGTATCTCGATCGAATTGGTTAAAAAAATCTCTTCGATTATCGTAAGCAAAAGCCAGAGCGTAAACAGATTCGGGTGTATAGCCGTTATATTTGTTATAATCACCTGCATCGTGCCAGCCTCCTGCTAAGTCTTTATGACTGCCGTCAGGCATCCGGGCATCATCGAGGTGGCAAGCCCCATGGAAAGAAGGAATGGACATACCGCATCGCTGATAATAAAAGAATCGATAAGCTGTTTCACTTGTTTTTGAAATCAATAGATTGTTACGAATTTCAAAAGGCGGAGAATAATAAGTTGTTCTGTTAATTACAGTTTCAACAACATAACGGCCGGGCGTATGAAAGACAGAGAAATCTCCTTCCCAGTGATACAAATCCCATTGGCGGAAATAGCCAGGCTCTTTCCACTTTCCGGTAAATGCTTTTGTAGAATTTTCAAGATTTATTAGTGAAAACGAGCTTGGAGGTTGACGTAAAGACGTCGAAGATTGAAGTATAATGCCCTTTGCATTTGATTTTTTTTCATAGCCAAGCTGGTCAACTAATATATCTACATGTGGATTACGGTTGAGATAGATTTCTGTATCATCGATATAAAATGGTTTAGCGTCCTTGGTTACGACGGCAATTTGAACCTGCCGGGCAGTGTGGCAACGTACAGCATGCAGAGAATATTTGTACCAGCCGTTTTCACTTTCAACCGGCTGGCTGACCGTTTGTTCGGCTATCTTAATGAATGGAATGCGGTTTCGGCGGGTGTACCAGGTTGCCTTCAGAGTGATAGCTTGATCAGGTGCTTTCCTTACCCAAACAAATGCATCACAGGAAAATATATCCTGGTCTAAACGCAAGGCAATTGTTCTTGCGCCGCTGAGGCCCACATTTGTGATGTTCTTTCTGACCTCCTCGCCGCCATTGTATTGACTATAATATATCGTTCCTTTCAAAATACTGGAATTAGGCGTTACTCGCAGCGATTTTGTTCCCGTACGAGCGATATCTTCTACAATTCTTATTTCACTGCTGCCGTCTTCCGTTACGACACCTATCGGGAACCAGCCGCCGAAGTTACAAAGATTCGTTTTGATTTTTGTTAAATCATTTTCAAATGAATGATTAGGTGCGATATTCATTTTTTCTGATTCTGCTTTCACCTTAGATGGCGAGATAAATGAGATAATAGTGAAGTGGAAAATAATTGTAAGAGCTAATGTAAGTCTTGTGGAAAGTAATAGATTCATAAATGTCTTCATAGGTTATACCGGATAACTATTGAGCTGTAATTATATATAAAGTGCATTCAGTGTAGCAATCTGACATATAGTGGACTTCTAATCTACGAGCAGATAATATTTCGCTGAGCACTTCCTACTCAGGCCACTTTCCGTTACGAATATTACTTAATACCAGCCTGCTCGGATCAATGACCACGTAGTTTATCTTTTCGCGCCTCCACGTGTAGGTAATATGAACGAGGCCGTCAGAGGCCTGGATTGCTGCAGGGTAGGCGCCGTAGGCCCTTTTTCCACCAATAGTGATATTGTCCTCCAGTTTCAGTGCCGCCTTCCAGTTCTTACCATCAGTTGAGACAGCCACATTCAATTTTTCCCTTCCTCTTGTAGAGTGGTTATATACGAGCAGTTGCCGCCCATCTTCCAAAGTAACAGCATCGATACCGGCGCTAGGGTTGGGCAGTATCGATAGTACCAATGGGCTCCATGTTTTTCCTCCATCGGTTGACCACGATTGACGCAGGTTTCCGCGACTGCGGCAAAGAATCTGGAGCTTTCCATCCGGATAAGTAAGGATGGTGGGCTGAATAACGGGAAACTCCTTGCCGTCGTTAAGAGCTTTTGTTCTGCTCCATGTTTTGCCGAGGTCCGGAGTTATTTCCATATGCGCTCGCCATCCTTTGTCTTCCGTGCTCGACCCGCAAAGCAGCGTTTCATCAGGGAGTTTGATTGGTTTGGCCCTTACCGGTCCGATGATACCTTCGGGCAGACGCCTCGGTTCGGACCATGTTTTGCCCTGGTTGTTCGATACAATCAACATCCCCCACCAGCTTGCCGGAGTAGGCCCGACCTTGTAGAACAAAAGTAGCTGTCCATTGTCGGCCTGATACAGCACGGGATTCCAGCAGGGATGTCGCTCTTGTTCTTTTGTGGGAAGCCGGCTGAATTGAATCCCGTTTGCAACCTCTACCGGCTCCGACCAGGAGGAACTGTCTTTTGGTTTAATGCTTATCCATATCCCGACATCTTTGTTACCTTCGTCAGTACCTGCGAAATAGGCCGAGATTAAGTTGTCCTGTGTCTCAGCTATTGTTGAGGCATGGCATGATCGAAAAGGTGCCTTATCGAAGAGAAACTGTGCCTCGACAATACCCGGCTGTTCCATAAGCCTGGTGATTAAACTTTTTCTGTTACTTGATGCAAAAGTCGTTGTCATTGGTGTCAGGATTAAGATTGTAAAAATAGTAAATTTTACTTTGCTGTTCATCATTTACTCCTCATTCACAACTGTATTAAATTTATTACTGCCACAATAGCCTTCAAGATACGATTCTTATGGACAAGTATATTGCATTTAGTATGTTTTGCAAGGAAACAGTTTCATGTATAGTATGGAAACGACTGCTTTAGCTATATATGATTTGACCACTAAATCTGCTGGACTGGGACAACAGATTTGTTTATAATGTGGTTGAACTAGACCGCAGGTGAACTGACTTGATATGAAATGTCAAACATCTATTATCAATCGAAGAGGAGACATTCAAATGAAACAGCAAAACGCAACGAGAAATAAAGAGCGTGAATTGGTGTGTTTTCGTACTCTTATTGTTTTTTTCGCTTTTCTTACTTTGTTTGTTGTTTGCGACGTTGGTATCGCAAGAGATTGGGTAACTTACCGGTCTGAGATAACACGAAGCGGTGTTACATCTGAAACCGTTGGTCCGAGGCTTTTCCTGCAGTGGAAATATATTCCCACCCATCAACCCAAGCCTGCCTGGCCGATGCCGTCGGAAGAGCTGCCAAGAATGCACAATGACAATGCGTATCACGTGGTAATCACTGATAACAATGTTTATTTCGGTTCCAGTGTTACAAACAAGGTTTATTCAATTGATTCGAATAAAGGCAAGATACGCTGGGAGTTTTTTACCCAGGGGCCGGTTCGTTTTGCTCCTACTTTTTATAATGGCAGGATTTATGTCGGTTCAGATGATGGTTATATATATTGTCTTGATGCCGGGGATGGCTCGCTCATATGGAAATACCGGGCCGGTCCCAGCGATGAAAAGGTCATTGGCAATGGCAGAATGATATCTCTATGGCCGGTTAGAACAAGCGTTCTGGCTGATGAGGGGATTGTTTATTTCGCGGCGGGTGTTTTTCCATACGAAGGTTTATACGTTTGTGCCCTCAGGGCAGGGGATGGTTCTGAAGTCTGGAAAAACGATACTATAGGTGACCGTGCACATGAGCTGGAATTCGGCGGGATATCGCCGCATGGTTATCTGGTAGCGTCCCGGGAAATCCTTTACGTACCTTCCGGCCGGTCTATGCCGGCTGCTTTTGATCGCAAAACGGGAAAATTCCTGTTCTGTGCTTCTCCCGGCGGAAAGCGTGGAGGAACCTGGGCGCTGATAGATAGTGACAAGCTTATATCCGGAGATGATTATTCCGGCAGACCTCACAAAGTCACCTACGATGCGAAAACAGGAAGGCGGGAAGGAGAGGCTTTTGCCTGGTTTCCTGGAATTGATATGGTTCTTACCCGTGAGGTATCATATGTATTAGCCAAAGATCGGATTTATGCTATTAACCGGCCAAGATATATCAAAGCTGTAAGAGAAGCCAACGGACTGGCAAGTGAACGCAAAAAACTGGCAATACAATTGTCAAGCTTGAAGAGTCAGCTTGAATCAGCCAATGATAAGGCTGGTGAAAAAATAAAAAGGCGAATTGATGAGCTTACCCGCAAAGACGCTTCTATGGCGGCAGAAGAAAAGCGGTTAAAAAATTCAAGCTATGAGTGGCACTATTCGAGAAGGGGGCTTCGTTCGATAATATTGGCCGGTAATGTTGTTTTCGCTGGTGGTGAAGGATTTGTCATTGGTATTGACTCAAAAACCGGCAGGGAAATGTGGAAGAATGATATCAATGGTGCTGCGGTCGGATTGGCTGCATCCGGCGGTCGTCTGATTGTAAGCAGCGACAAAGGTCCCATTTACTGTTTCAGCGAGACAGAAACTGATGCGGTTAAAGAAATCAAATGGGAAATAAAGGCTGACCCTTTTCCTAACGATTCACTTACAGAAACATACAAGGCAGCCGCGGAAAAAATCTTATCTGAAAGCGGCATAAAGAAGGGATACGCTTTATTTCTGGACTGTGATCAGGGACGGCTCGCTTATGAATTGGCCAAAAGAACAGAACTAAAGATTGTCGGTTTGGAAAAAGATCCCGAAAAATTATATGCAGCCCGGAAAAATCTCGAAGCCGCCGGCTTGTTAGGAAAGCGAATTGTTGTTGAGCCTTGGGATATAACGTCTCTACCGGACTATTTTGCCAACCTGATTGTCTCCGATGGGATGCTTATAACTGGCAGTACAGCCGGTACGGCTGAAGAGGGGCGGCGTATTCTTCGTCCCTGGGGAGGAACGGCGTGCCTGAGCTTTCATCGCGAAGGGCAGGTTGTCTGGAGAAAATATGTTCGGGGACCTCTGGAGGGCGCCGGTGCCTGGAAGCAGCAATACTGTGATCCACAAAACACAGCCTGCTCAGGCGATGAATTGGTATATGGTCCTTTGGGAGTTCTCTGGTATGGAGAGCCGGGCCCTCAGGGAATGATCGAGCGGCACGCATGCGCACAAAGTCCGGTCTCAATGGACGGGCGGCTATTTATGCAGGGTGAAGAGCTAATCATGGCTGTTGATGCGTTCAATGGAACTTTGCTATGGAAAAGGGAGATTCCGGGAGCGGTACGCGTGAAAATCAAAGCCGATTGTGGGAATCTGGTCTTAACTGAAAACGGTCTTTATATTGCTTCTGGTGATAAATGCTATCGCTTGGATCCGGTGACGGGACGGACAATGCGTGAATATACAATTCCTTCCACTTCTGATGGGTCACCTCGCCGATGGGGTTATATATCGGTTATCGGTAATATTCTCTACGGCTCGAGTGCCACAGCCATGGATGAAGATTATGGTGCTGTTTTGAAGCGTTTCGTGGAAAATGGGAAATGGAAGAATATTGAGGATGTCCCCGAGGAGCACAGGGATTCGTATAAGTACGCCAGAAACCTGTATGCTGAACCGTATGAATTGCGGATGGCTGCCCAAAGGTATGGGATTCTGTATCGCACTATGACATCTTTTGCACGAGGAGGGGAATTTCTCCAGACGAATGCTGTGACAAATAATTTAATGACGAGTGACAAAATATTCGCCATGGACACGGAGACGGGCGAGTTGCTTTGGAAGCGCGGCGGGAAAAAGATTGCTAATATAACGATCGCGCTCGGAGATGGTAAAATCTTTTACGCCGACAGCGGAATATCAGATGGGCAAAGAAAACGAGCCCTGAAGAGAAGGCGAAAACTAATAAAAGAGGGTACATATAAAGAAAGAGCAGGAGTTCTTGAAGAGCTAAGGGAAAAGAAAAAGTTTTTGGCCGAGAAGTTGAAGGAGGACAAATCTTACCGGCAAAAAGGTCAGGTTGAATATCTGATTAGCTCTCTGGAAGCCGAGCTGTTCAGGGAGGAGTTTCCCGAAGGGAGCTTGACTTATGATGATGCCGACGTAAGGAATGTTTTTGCCCTCGATGCTGTAACAGGAGAGTTGATCTGGAGGCGACCGGTCGATTTGACGGGGTGCTGCGGCGATAAAATGGGAGCAGCCTACAGCAGTGGATTGCTTTTATTCTTCGGCAATCACGGCAACCACGATGCGTGGAGATTCAGAGAAGGCGGTATGAAATGGCGGCGTATAACGGCGTTGTCCGCCGGGGATGGCGATATGATTTGGTCCCGTGCCCTTAATTACCGCACGAGGCCGGTTATTGTCGCAGATAAAATTATTCTGGAGCCGCGCGCCTGTGAACTTCAAACTGGTGAGATTGTTATGCGCGACCATCCAATAACCGGTGAGCGAGTTCCCTGGGAGTTTTTACGACCCGGCCACACCTGCGGCATCACGGCTGCTTCAGCGAAGGGGCTTTTCTATCGCTCGGCCTGCACGGCGTTTTATGACCTGGAGAGAGACGACGGGGTCACTATCTTCGGTGCCTATCGCCCAGGCTGCGCCATTAGTGTTATACCGGCAGGCGGCCTATTGCTTTCCCAGGAGGCAGCAGCGGGCTGTACATGCTCATATCCGGTCCGCTGCTCATTGGCTATGAAACGCAAACCAAACAGAGTTCAGCCATGGGCGGTCTATGTTACACCCGGCAAGCTGAATCCTGTTAAGCGTTTTGCGGTTAATTTCGGCGCCTCCGCAGATATGAAGGATGACAGGGGAATTGTATGGTTCGGTTATCCGAATCCGAAAACCGGTTCCTATAATCACTTTCCCAATTATGGCGTTAAGTTTGATCTCCATGATAAGACTTTACCAGGGATGGGATATTTCTGTCGCGACTTCAAAGGCGTTAACATAGCTGGTACTGACAAGCCCTGGCTGTTCACATCCGGCTGTCAGGGGATGATACGCTGTGAAGTACCGCTGATTGATGATGCTGCCGGACAAAAAGCTGCAATGTACACTGTCCGCCTTGGATTCAAAGCTCTGCCGGAAGACAAAAAAGGTCGTCGTGTCTTTAATATCAAACTTCAGGACAAAGTGGTATTGGAAAGCTTTGATATCTTAAAAACAGCAGGAGAAATCAACAGAGCTATTATAAAAGAATTCACAGGCATTAGAGCCGAAAAAGTTCTTGTCCTTGACCTGCTTCCCAAATCGGATAATCCGCAGATGAACCAGGCCCCGATTATCAACTTCATCGAAGTCATCAGGGAAGAAGCGGGAGAGATTGTTCAAATACCAAAGAAGATTAACTGATAAAACCTGACGAAGCACTTACTTTTTGTCCATAGCAAAGGTTAAGGCAGATTCAGCACCTGGCCATCGGCAAGTAAATGTGATCGCAGTTTAGGGTAATTGACATTCTGCACGTCTATACTGTTGTCTATGGCGAGTACTGCGGCTGTGGCAGCGGACTGGCCGAGAATCATAAAGACAGGCTCCATGCGAATCGAGCCGTAGGCGATGTGTGACGAGGAAACGCAGACCGGTACGAGCAGATTTGTGCACTCGGAGGCCTTCGGTGCGATTGTGCCATAAGAAATCGGGTATGGTCCGCCGGGATTGACCTGGATATCTCCCTCATTGCGGGCATGGCCGTTGTTATCGACATAGCGCTGGACATTGTGCGAGTCCATGTTATAGGAACCCATGCCTATCGTTTTCGGTGTCGGTTTTATTCTTCGCAGATGCAGCTCGGTCGTTACGAAATCGCCGATCATCCTCCTTGATTCACGGACATAAATTTGATGGGGCCAATGACCATTGTCTCTGAATTCGTCCTTTGCCAGGCCCCATTTACTCATTTTTTCACGTACATCCACAGGGACTCGCGGGTCATACGCGAGAAACCACATTAGACCTTTCTGATAGTTCTCGTGCTCTTTGATGATTTCCTGCCGTCGCTTGTAGGTTGCTTCAGGATAGTCATAATTCATGCCGATATTGTCAGTTGAAAAGGCGCCATGATTATTGGTATCGGTCTTCCGGTTTGGTGCAGGGTCAAACTTTACAAATATGGCTCGCCAGCCCAGGTCGAGGTATCGAGCAAGTAGCTCGTACTGCATCGGATCATAGTTGTCCGGTTTGGGAAAGGGCAAACGATTCTCGGTCACTTTAGTCAGACACATACGAAAGTTATAGGCCTGAATACGGCTGTCGCCCCTGCCCTCTTTTCCGGGATTGCCGGAATGGATTCGTGGCAATAATCTACTGTCAGGGTCGCCGGGTTTGACGTATGGATCGACCTGCTTTTCGAATTGGTGTTTTGTTGCATTCCGTGTTTGGACGCCGTTGAGAGTTTCACCATATACGTCATTACCCTCACGACCAACATGATAACTCACACCAGCAGCGGCCATAAGGTCACCCTCATAGGTTGCGTCTATAAACATTTTACCACGGTAAGTTTTGCCGTTGAGCATAGTTATAGAGATAATGCGTGGGCCGTCTTTCTTAACACCACCTTTGCGTTTGAGCCACTCGTTTCGAAAAACTGTAATCCTGTACTCTGCCACAAGCTCCTCGAAGCCCTGCTCCGCTACGTGCGGTTCGAACACCCACATTGCATCGTCATTGGAGCGGTACCGAGAATATTCTTCCGGTTTTTGATAGACCCAGGCATTGGGCTTATCATAATGTTTTTTCATGAGCTGATAGAATTCCCGTGAGATGCCGCCAACGGCTTCTTTGCGACCTGAGTCGGTCCAGCCGAGCCCGCCGGAGGTTAGCCCGCCCAGATGTTTGTCTGGACATACGATGACCACGGTTTTGCCCATACGGCTTGCCTGGACGGCGGCTGTAACGCCTGCAGAGGTGCCGCCATAAACAATTATATCATAAATCTCCGAAGTACCATTCGGGAACATTTTACATTGGGTGGTTGATATGGCAGTAAAAACAACACTTGTACAGAGTAAGGCGAATCTTAGTAGCTTTTCCATATGTTTGATCTTTCAAGATATATCATGTATTTGCGCTATGAGTCATTCTGTTCTCTTAAAAGTGCTTAAGAATCGATATAAGCTCGTCGGTTGTTACAGTTCTGCTTAGCTTTCCATTAGCCGCTTTAGATGATCCACCACCTTTACCTCCGATAGCATCTTGAATCTTCCTGAGCAGATCGTTTGCATTTATTCTGTTGGAGCTTATTGCAATACTTGTATCACTCACAACAATCCCCGCTCCGTCAAATGTTTCTGCCATCATGCCTGCGAGTTTTGTTATTAATTGTCTGGGGACATCGGCAACCTGGATGCCGATTGTTGTTGATTCAATTTTGGTTACTTTAGCTGACTTTGCAATATCCGGCAGTATCCGAGACCATAATCTATTTATTTCTTTGGTCAGTTCTTTCGAATGACTTAAAGTTTTATCAAAGATTGTGAGAAGCTCGGAAGAGGAGCAACCGACTGATTTTCTAAGCTCTCTCAATATAGATGTCTCAATATGTGAGTGTTCGAGAGCCTTTTTGCCGGCAAGGAAAAATATTCTCACTCCTTTTTTCTTGCTCTCGATATCGAATATTCTAATGATTCCAATTTGACCGGTTGACTTCAGATGAGCACCGCAACAAGCTGATTTATCGTAATCACCAATCTTCACAACACGTATTGTGTCTGCTTCTATTTCTTTTTTATTACTCCTTATTCGAACGTCTGTGTCGTTAAACACGGTTTCAACCGGAATGTTGAGAGTAACAACTTCCATCGATTGTTGCTCAATGTCTTTAACTGTCTCCCAATCAATTTTCTTGTCAAAATCAACAGTGCATCTTTCAAATCCTATATGAACGCCGGTTGTTGCCATGCCGAATTGTTTTTCAGCAATTCCCGATATGATGTGTTGAGCGGTATGCTGGCTTGCTGTATAGAATCTGTGCTGTTTGTTCAGGCGGGCTAAGTATTTGCCGTCATCAAGTGGTTTATCGAGAGTGACAACTATCTGGTCATTGACGATTTCTACATTACAAACGTTTGCCTGGCCGATTGTACCTATATCTGCAGGCTGCCCGCCTTCATCTGGATGGAAAATGATTGGATCGATAGTAACTTTGCATTCGGCGATTGCTTTAACTTCAACTTCAGTCTCGAAAAGTACGGGATTTGTCCAGTATAGTCTTTTCATAGCCGGATTGTATCAGGCTTCCTGTTTTTCTCAAGCTATATTAGTATCAATGGACCAAATAAGGATTGGTTGGGATTTTAGGCAGAGGCTAATCAACGACATGGGGACAAATCGGTTATTGCTCGATATCGTCGAAGAATCTCTCCGAAATCCATACCCCGATGAGATCCAGGGCCATTGGTGAAAAGGTTTCCTCAATCTGAGGGTATTCTTCCAATACGCCGGTCTCTGCGGTTTGAAAGAGGTGGTTTAACTCGGGCAGCTCATGAACGAGATAATCGGTATGGCCTGCCTCGGCGAGGATGGATTCCATAACAGGCAGGTTCTGGTTTACATCGACCTGAATATCCAGTTCACAGAATAAAGCCAGGATCGGACATGTAACCTGTGCTAATGTGGGTCCGGGATCGTATAATAAGAAGAAACGTATCCAGGGGGAAGTCCAGGCTTCGGCTTCGCTATCCAGTTCCTCCTGGGAGGAGCCAGGTCCGTAGATTTGGGTAATTGCTTCCTTGATCTTTTCTTTGGCTACCTCGTCATTCGGATTTTCTTGCAGAATCTGATAGACTCGACGCAAGTAAGTCAATCGGGTCTCAATAACCGACTCAGGGGCACCATTAGCCCGGTAGATATCCTCGTTCTGATCGAGCAGGATCTGTGAACCCGGCAGTCCTGGACCGGCCAGCAAAACGATCAAGGCGATGTCATTTATTTGAGCCGCGACCATTGGTGCAATAATCCCGCCTTCACTGTGGCCAATCAATCCGATACGATTAGGATCAATGTCCGGATGATCCAGCAGGAATGACACCGCAGCGATCACGTCACCGGCCAGGTCTGCGGTGGTGGCCTCGGTTTCCGAATCGGTTGAACCTCCGACGCCGCGGTCGTCATATCGCAGGACGGCCATGCCCAATCGGGCAAAATAATCCGCCATCACCCAGAACGGCTTATGCTCGAAAAATGTACTGTTACGGTCCTGCGAGCCGGATCCGCTAATCGTTACCAGCACCGGAAACGGTCCAGATCCTTGGGGAATAGTGAGAGTTCCGGCTAACTGAATACCAGCCGGGATGTTTTCAAAAACTACTTCCTGTTCCTCGTAAGGAAAGGGAGGCTGCGGGTCCTGGGGACGGATCGGCCTGGGGATATCTTCAACCGGTCTGAGATCCAGGTCAAAGGCTTGGCCGCTTTGAAGCCATTGGCCATCGAAATGAACAGAACTTCGTCCCTTAACCAATTGTCCCTCGTAGGTAGACTGAACCGCATCACAAATCAGGGTGAGTTGACTGTCTTCATAATGGATTTCATTGACGGGGATGTCGAAAACTACCTCATCCACGCTGTGTAGGGACGCACTCAGGGAACCTTCCTGATCCAATTCGATTGTGTAGGCTATGCGCAATTCCTGGTCGGCAACGCTGAGAGTGCCCATCCAGGAACCGAGGATATCCTGCGTGTTGCACAATGCCGAAGACGTGATGGAAATCAACAGCACACAGATGAGCGAAATCTTTTTGTTATATCTGATATTTCCCATATAGCATTTGATATTTTGGCTCATATACTCCGTGTGCCTCCTCGTCTAAATAGACTATCAAATTTGTTTCGAAAACTCAAGCTTCCCAACTTCATTTTGAAACAATTTATTACAGTAGCACTTGTAAAAAACGAATTTAGCAACTGAATACCGTTTCTTTGACAATGCCCTAACCAGTGTTCCCATCTGAAATACAGGTTTTTCCATCATTTACTATCATTAGCCCTATATTAGATAAAACGCTTTAGAAAACGTCTGCATTCAAAAAAAATACCTTGATATTAAAAATAATGAACGCTATGTTTATGTTGATGTTTGCTGAATCAACTCATAAATACTGTTTACAGGGAGGTATTTAATGCCTGAGTCACTTGCATATTCGAATTCCGAACGACGTCCTCGATGGTGGCAGTCGATTGGGCCTGCACTTATTACCGCATGTGTGGTGTTCGGAGCAGGCAGTTTGTTAATCAGTTCAAATGTCGGAGCAACTTATGGATATGAATTAGTATGGCTGCTTCTATTGACCGGCCTGCTGATGGGTACATTTGTAACGATGGGGGCTCGGATCGGTGTTGTCGGTGGCGCTACACCATGCAAATTGGTCGCCGACCGTTTAGGCCGGCCTGCTGCCGCTGTGGTCGGTATCACACTCTGCCTTATTTGCACTTCCTTTCAATTTGCCAATAATCTGGCCGTCGCTGCCGCTGTGGATGCGCTCGGAGTCTCGCGTCTCTTTGGTGACCCGCAGCAAATGACCGAGAAAACCAGAAGCCTTATTAACAGTGGTGTCCTGCTGACTTTCAACGCGTTAATCATAATTCTTGTCTTTTCGTTGAAACAGGTCTATAGCGCCCTTGAACGGATTATGAAAGTTATGGTGGCCGTGATATTAATATCCTTTTTGGCCAATCTCTTTCTTGTGCGTCCGGATGTTGGCGAGGTGCTAAAGGGTTTAATTCCGCACCTTCCGGAAGGCATATCAATTGGATTACCGAGTCGTGGCGAAAGCGGCGTTGCAGATCCTATGCTGCTTATTGGGGCGTTGCTGGGTACGACTTTTTCAGTAGCCGCTGCATTATATCAAGGCAACCTTGTAAGAGAAAAAGGATGGACAATCAGAGAATATAACAGGGGTATTGGTGACGCCATCGCAGGGGTTGCTGTCCTGACCGGAGTAAGTGCGATTATTATGATGACCAGCGGTACGGTCCTTCGAGGTCAGTCTGCAAATGATATCAGCGTATTAGCTTCACAACTGCGTCCGCTGCTTCATGCGGCTACTCACGTGCTGTTTTGTGTTGGATTGTTGGCTGTAGCGACGAATCCCTTTGTTATCAATGCGATGATCGGCGGCAGTATCTTAGCTGACGGACTCGGAAAGCCAGCAAGATTAAGCGATCGTTGGTCTCGATTTTTCACGGTCGCAGTTCTGCTATTCGGTATGATATTAGCGATGATTGTCCTTCATACACCAGTCAAAATGGTTGACGCGATTATTTTTGGCCAGGCCCTTACGGTTGTCGGTAATCCGTTGATGGCTATTACTATACTTTGGCTGGCAAACCGAAAAGATATTATGGGCGAAAGACGTAATAAGCTTATTCACAACATCCTGGGTGGAATAGGCCTGCTGGTCGTTGTATTTATGGCCATTCGGGTTTTATGTCTTATTGTGCTAAAGTTAAGCTGATTATTGCTCTTGTAACATGTTGAAAAGGGGGCTTAGTGTCAGTGACTTAAGAGAAGGCTTAGATATGACAGATATATCTGCATTAGATGAACGTGCTTTGGAGAATATTCTCAGCGAGCCAGCCGATGAGACCAAAGAGATAGTTTCCGGTCTGGATGGAGACATCGTTGTTTTGGGCGCTGGCGGCAAGATGGGACCGACACTGTCGATGATGCTTACAAAAGCATCGAGTGACAAAAATATTTATGCTGTCTCCCGGTTCGGCGACAAGGCCATCCGGAGCAGAATAGAGGATTTGGGTGTCAAAACCATCCCGATTGACTTGCTGAATGAGTCACTTTATTCGCAATTGCCCGATGTTAAAAATGTGTTCTATTTGGTTGGTATGAAATTCGGTTCAACCGGTAATCAGCCGTTGACGTGGGCTATGAACAGCTTTTTGCCGGGTCTTATAGCAAAACATTATAAGAATTCTCATATCGTGGTTTTCTCCACCGGTAATGTTTATCCTTTGGTTGAAATCAACAGTGGTGGAGCGTCCGAAGATACTGCTACTGAACCGATAGGCGAATATGCCCAGTCGTGCCTCGGCAGAGAACGAATATTTGAATATTTCTCACATCTTAACAATACACCAATGACCATAGTCAGACTCAATTACGCCAATGAAGCTCGATATGGCATTATTGTTGATCTTACCCGCAGGATTCTAAATTATGAACCTATTGACCTGACTATGGGAGCGGTGAATCTTATTTGGCAGAGAGATGCTAATGACTATATCATTCGCTCTATCAGTCTTGCAAAATCACCACCGACTATCCTTAATGTAACGGGGCCTGATACCATATTAGTTCGTCAGCTTGCTGAGCAAATCGGTAAAGAGCTGAATATTAAACCGAAGTTCGTATCTCAAAAGGCGCAAACAGCTTTGCTTTCAAATGCTTTTTTGTGTTTCAGTAAGTTTGGTTATCCTCAGATGAAGCTTAAAGAGATGGTTTCCTTAATCGTCAAGTGGGTCGCATCGGGCAAAACAGTTCTAAACAGGCCGACCAAATATGATATTCGTAACGGCAAATTCTAAGGCTTTCTTAAATGCTGAATTCACACATAATCGATAAACTGCGTTCGGGTTGTGTGATTCCTGCCCACCCACTGGCTCTCAAGCCGGGTGGAAAACTCGACGAACACCGTCAAAAGGCATTGACCCGCTATTATATGGCTTCCGGTGCAGGTGGTTTGGCTGTCGGTGTTCATACGACTCAGTTTGCTATTCACGAACCAAAAATTGGTTTATATCAGCCGGTGCTTGAGATGGCTTCTGAGACATCGCGGAAATATGCTGAGTCCACGGATTGCAGTGAACCGATAATGATTGCGGGCATAGTAGGTGACACTGAAAATGGCGTTAAAGAAGCTAAATTGGCGGCAGAGATGGGTTATCATCTTGGACTGCTTTCGATGACTGCCCTGAAAGGCGAATCAATTGATGAGCTGATAGACCACGCCGGACAGGTAGCCGAAGTGATACCGATTATGGGATTTTATCTTCAGGAGGTTATAAGCCAAATGGTGCTTCCTGTCGATTTCTGGAGAAAGTTTGTTGAGATACCTAACGTCCTGGCTATAAAAATTGCTCCATTTAATCGATATCAAACGCTTGATGTACTCGAAGCAGTAGCCCATTCCGGCAGGTCAGATGAAATTGCATTATATACCGGCAATGATGACAATATAATTCTCGATTTGCTTACGAAGTATGAGTTTAATGTTAACAATCATCAGGTCTCGCTTCGTATTGTCGGTGGCCTGCTGGGCCAATGGGCTTGCTGGACTAAAAGGGCGGTTGAATACCTTACTCGTATTAAGACCATTTGTGAGTCCGAAATTGCAATTCCGCAGGATATATTGACGTTGGCTAATCAATTAACTTTGGCCAATAAGGCAATTTTCGATGCCGACAACCATTTCGCAGGATGCATTCCGGGTATATCCTACATCTTGACACAGCAGGGCATTTTGGAGCAAGTTAGAACACTTAATCCTGACGAACAACTCTCACCAGGTCAAGCTGCTATGATTGATAGAATAAGAAGCAGCTATCCACAACTTACCGATGATGATTTTGTAAAAGAAAATCTTCATAAATGGTTGTCATCCTGAATATACCAAAACTGCTGAGAAATATTTACTGGCAGTTTATGAGTGAATAAATTATACTATTACTTGTTTTTGGAGAGTGCTTCTTATGTGTCTTCTTAATTTTTTGGAGAGGGTAAAATGACCAGTCAAACAAAAGAGAATCGACGTTCGAAAATCGAAAATTTTAAGCTAAGCAGTCCGACTATAATCATACGAATTATTAGTATTGTTTTCGTGTTGTTGATTTGTTGTGTCCAATGTCAGGCTGCGGGCAGATCAGTAATTGGAAAAAGTCAGGCAGACCAAATGCTCGCTGAGTATTTCCATGCTCAGACCGTAAAACTCAGTGAAAAGTGCCTCAAGGATGTCAAAACTCTTGATGACTGGGAAACAAAACGCCTGCTTTATCGGAAACAACTGTATGAAATGCTCGGACTTGACCCATTACCCGAAAAGACCGACTTAAAACCCGTCATTACCGGCAAAGTCGAGCAGGATGAGTTTACTGTTGAGAATATTCACTATCAAGCCATGCCCGGTCTTTATGTTACTGCCAATCTGTATATTCCAAAAGATATTGAAAATCCTGTGCCGGCTATACTCTATGTTTGTGGTCATGGGGGCGTTAAGAAAAATGATATAAGCTATGGAAATAAGGTTCGCTATCAACACCATGCAGCCTGGTTTGCAAGGCACGGCTATGTCTGCTTGATTATTGATACCCTGCAATTGGGTGAGATTGAAGGAATTCATCATGGTACATACCGTTACGATATGTGGTGGTGGAACAGCCGCGGCTACACATCCGCCGGCGTCGAGGCTTGGAACTGCATCCGTGCTCTGGATTACCTGCAAACGCGCAAGGAAGTTGACAAAGACAGAATCGGTGTAACGGGGCGCTCCGGCGGCGGGGCATATAGTTGGTGGATAGCAGCGCTTGATGGCCGTATCAAAGCTGCTGTACCCGTAGCGGGTATAACCGACCTTCAAAACCATGTTGTGGATGGCTGCGTCGAGGGTCACTGCGACTGTATGTATATTGTGAACACATACCGCTGGGACTATCCACTCGTAGCGGCATTGGTGGCGCCGCGGCCGCTTCTAATTTCCAACAGCGACAAGGATACAATCTTCCCGCTCGATGGTGTTATTCGCCTGCATAAAAAGGTGCGGGAAATCTACAGACTATATGATGCGGATAAAAATCTCGGTTTACAAATTACCGAAGGCCCTCACAAAGACACACAGGAACTGCGGATACATGCTTTTGTGTGGTTTAATCGTTTCCTGAGAGATGAAAATCCTCTAATTGACACTCCGGCGGTGCCTTTTTTTGAGCCGGAACAGTTAAAGGTTTTCGATGTGCTGCCGGCCGACCAGATTAACACGCAGATACAAGAATCGTTCGTGCCAAAAGCTATAGAACCTTTGGTGCCGAAATCAAACAACAAATGGGAAAAGCAGTGTAAAGCATGGATGAAAATGCTTCGGAAGAAGTCATTTCGCGGCTGGCCGAGACAGGCGCAAGCTGTTCCTTTTGATATCAAATGCTTGTTTTCTGTCAAGCGCGGCGGTATTCATTTTAGTGCATTCGATTTCACGAGCCAGTCTAATGTTCGCCTGCGTTTATACCTGGCCTGCGGTGCCGGGCTCAATAAACCTGAGGGAGTTACATTGAATGTACTGGATGAACAAGGATGGTCAAAGTGGCTGGCTGCTGTGAGAGTTGGTTTTGACGATAAGCTTAGTGATCAGAGATTACCTGAACCTGATAAAAGCGCCTTCAGGAGCATTAAAGAAATGTTAATAAATTCGAATCAGGCAGTGGCTTACATAGCTCCTCGAGGAATAGGGCCTACAGCCTGGAATAATGACGAACGCAAGCAAACACAAATCCGCCGGCGGTTTATGCTGCTCGGCCAGACGGTTGATGGCATGAGGGTCTGGGACATAAGGCGGGCCATTCAGGCTTTACGTACCATTGATTCAGTCAGAGAGGCACCCGTGACTCTTAAGGGTAAGGGCAGGATGGCGGGCATCGCATTATATGCTTCACTATTCGAGCCTGACATTACCAGACTCGATCTTTGGCATTTACCCAACACGCATCGTGATGGTCCGATATTCCTGAACGTGATGCGTTATCTTGATATACCTCAGACCGTAGCAATGGCTGCAGAGCGAAGTCAAATACGACTGTACCAGGAAGGCGGCTCAGGATGGCAATTTCCGCAGGCCATAGCAAAGAGATTTAGCTGGCCCGGTGATAAATTCCAGGTATATATAGTCTCTAATGACAATCCTAATCCTTAGATTACTTTATGGTTATCGGGAAATTTATCGGAACCGAATAATTCAGCTAATTGTTTAAATGTCAGTCTAAATCCAAATATTCTCTATGTGCTTATTCTAAAAAGGTTTATGTTTTTGGGTGCCGAGTTTGAAGATAAATCACATGTATGCTCAATATTTTATTTTTTATTTAACCTGGTCAAGATTTCTTCCGATACAATCTCCAGTTGTAGAGAAAAATGTATAAGGTCAAAAGAAAGAGCAAGAAATGGGAATTAAAAATCTATCAAAAGATGTTCTTCTCGTTGAACTGCCTTCCAAGAGCCACAAAATAGCTAATGAGCTTAAAGCCGTTAATGAAGCTGTAAGTAAGAAAGGTAACTGCGACGTCATAATTGATTTTTCAAGAGTTGAAATAATCAATTCTTCGAATATTAGCAATCTGCTTATATTACACAATTTGCAACAGAGTACCGGACGCCGGCTTATTCTTTGTAATGTTGCGACCGTAACCAAATGTATTTTTGTGGTGGCCGGTCTTAATGAAGTGTTCAGTTTTGCTGATGACAGATCTTTGGCCTTGGCGAATGTTGAGCAAGCCGGTTAGCTTCTCAGGCCGGTCATCGATCCTCTTGTTATTTGCTTACCAAAGCTTTTTTACGTACTATCCGTTACACTCTTAGTGGTCGATATGCATGCGCTTACACTAAAAATGCACAGAAAGATCACTAATTGCAGGTCTTTTTGAAATTAACTGGAACAGGACGGCAGGTTATAGTATCATTAAAATGTTCTAACGATTTTATAGAATGCTATAATCCACCATAGAAGATCTTTCCGAAGAACGCGTTGTGATGCTTTGTGTATGCGAAAGGTTTAGTGAACTTGACAGATGACCGGCTAAGATCTGGTTTGTTTGGAAAGGAGATAACCTGTGAGCAACGATAAAAGTTCAAGACGGACTTTTATACATAATACTTCTCTGACAACTGCCGGAGCAATCGGTGCTGCATTAACAACCAAGACACACGCTTCTGTCCGGCAAAGTGGTAAAAAGAATATAAATACGTCGAAGATACTCAATTACAATCCTAAAATGGATTACCGTAGGCTGGGCAAAACGAACCTGATGATTTCCGAGGTAAGTCTTGGGGGGCACTGGAGGGCACCGTGGAGGGACCGCAGCGGGGGCTGGTGGTGGGGGAAATTCGTCAAGGAAGAGGTCCCCGATGATGTTGCAAAAAACCGAACTGAGGTTGTTTCCATGGCTGTAGATTGTGGGGTGAATTATCTGGATATCACCGGAGCGGAAGAATGTCTGTGTTATGGCGCTGCGCTGAAGGGACGTCGCGAAAAGATGATTGTCGGTGCCGATGATTCCAAGCTTTGCCCCCGACGTGATGAAAACTGCAATGTAAAAGCCCAGCTTTACAACGTCGAGGAATGCCTTCGTCACATAAAAACGGATTACCTTGATATTTGGCGGGTCCAGGCCAAGATGGACGGGAGCAACACAGATGCGGATGTGGAGGTTACGCTCGAAGCCTTTCAAAAACTGCACAAAGCCGGGAAGGTGCTGCACTTTGGCATCTCTTCCCACAGCCGACCCTGGGCACAACATGTTATTGAAAAGTATTCCCAGGTTGAGATGTTTATTTTTCCCTGCACGGCCAAAACAAAAGAAAAGAATAAACCTCCGATGAGAGACAATATCGAAGAAGTTAATGCCGGTTATGGACCCGAGAGCAAGAGTATTTTTCAATCACTTCGAGACCGTGATGTGGGATTAATAACGATAAAGCCCTTTTTTGGCGGCAGTCTCTTTAAAAGTCATGACAAACCCAAATTAGGTGTAGGCAGTAAGGAAGATAACGATTTGGCAAGGCTGACGCTTCAATGCATCCTTAATCTAAACGATACGGTTACAAGCGTGATACCGGGGCTTTCGACTATTTATGAGGTCGATAATGCTGTCCGGGCTTCATACACGCGTCCTCTTGCTATGACAGCCGCTGATAGGGATTGGCTTGTACAAATAACAGAGAAGCGGTGGTCGAAGCTGCCACAGGAATACACCTGGCTGTATGACTGGGAGATTGTTTAGCTTCTTGTCCCGCTGAAAAATTGGTTTTGAGACAAACAGCAGACATAGATAGTACAGGAATATTGTGTTTATCCTGATACTCTTCGTATAAGCCCGGTTAAAAATTCTCCTGTATGTATTTAACAGCGTTATTGAAGATTGTAATTCCGTCAGCGTGACACGGCCATCCTGGCCGTGAACACGGGCTGGAAGCCCGTGTCACTGCTTGTAGGCGTGACCAGTGCGGATGATGAGTTGGCCTTACGAATCTTTCCGGGTGAGGCATAAGTCCCAGTATTCTGCCGGTAGTGTCCGTCAGGCCGGCTATTGAGTCCATTGATCCGTTTGGATTAATTGGATAGGCGCCTTCTTTTCCATTTTCATCTACGTACTTAAAGGCAACGAGACCGGCGGATTTTAACTTTTCCATTGCAGCATCGTCTTTTGTGACAACTTTGCCCTCGGCGTGTGCAACGGGAAGGTAGATTTGTCTGCCCGGTTCGATGAAAATACACTTGTCCGTTTGAGGAGCTAAATACACCCATCTGTCCTCAAATTTGCCGCTGTCGTTATAGGTTATAGTGACCTCTTGTGGATTGTTAGGCGAATTAAGGTTCGACGAGCTCACCATCCTGAGCATAGTCGAAGGATTGCCCGGCAGAATTCCCGTCTTGACGAGCACCTGAAAGCCGTTACAGATTCCAAGCACTAATTTGCCGTCATCGATAAATTTCTGTATCGCCTCATATAGATGATGCTTGATTTGGTTTGCCAGGATTTTACCTGCGGCCACATCATCGCCGTAGCTGAATCCGCCGGGAAAAACAATTATCTGGAATTCATCCAGCAGAGTTTTGTCCTCGATTATCCTGTTTATGTGCTTACGCTGTGCTTTGGCCCCCGCTAATTCGAGTGCGTGCTCCGTTTCCATATCGCAGTTTATTCCTGCAGCCCGCAGGACTATCGCTTTAACTTCCGCCATCTCTTACCTTTACCTTTTCAATTCTTTTTATAAAATACACAGACTTCTTACCAATTAAACGTTTTAAGCCAGGCCTGCTTTAATGAATCTATGTCCGATTCGATAATTATTTTGCCGTCTTCTTCTTTTATGATAAGCTTTTCTTCTTCCGTTACTTTCCCAATCTGGCCGAATGGTAAATTGAGCATCATTTTTGCAAAGACATCGTACTTTTCCGGTTCGATTTCTACGATATAGCGTGAGTTCGACTCACTAAATAATTGAGCATCTGTCCGTGTACAATCTTTGGTTTTCGGCAGACCCCGCAGGTCTGCTTCTATTCCGAGCCCGCCGGCAAAGGCCATCTCTGCGAGTGCTACAGCCAGGCCGCCTTCAGAGCAGTCGTGACAACTAACTAAAAGGCCCTGCGCAATTGCGGCTG
Organism: uncultured Pirellulales bacterium; assembly: GCA_964653075.1. GTDB lineage: Bacteria > Planctomycetota > Phycisphaerae > Sedimentisphaerales > Anaerobacaceae > NIOZ-UU13. Next base: position 47,800 of record CAZZAX010000001.1, on the reverse strand, counting down.
AAATCTTTTTGGCGATTTTAGGTGCGGTTTCGAGCTCTAACGTTGGCACGTTAGCTCCGAGGTGGCCATTTATTTTGTAATAATGCGAGCCGCCTAATTCATTTTTCGTTTCACCGACGATAAAAAGCAGGTTGGAAGCCCTTTTGGCGTCCATCGTGATGCACTTGTTGATGTCATCGACGATAGATATTGCGCTTATTAAAAGCGTCGATGGGATGGATATCTGTGTGCCGTCTTCGCAGGCGAATTCATTATTCAGTGAATCCTTGCCGGATATGAACGGTGTCTCGAATGCCATTGCCCCGTCATAGCAGGCCTGTGATGCTCGCACTAACGGGCCTAAAGTTTCGGGCTTTGTGCAGTCACCCCAGCAGAAATTGTCCAGCAGAGCAATCCTGTCAACTCGCCCGCCTACACATATCAGATTCCTCACTGCTTCGTCGATTCCGGCCAGTGCCATCCAGTACGGGTCGATGTCGCCGTAAAGCGGATTCATTCCGCAACTGATAGCAAGCCCCTTATCCGAATCGAACTTTGGCTGTATCACCGCTGCGTCACCGGGGCCGTCATTGTTTACGCCGGTCAGCGGTTTGATAACCGAGCCACCCTGCACCTCATGGTCATATTGGCGAATCACCCATTCTTTGCTGGCGACATTGTAAGATGAAAGAATCTGCAAAAGCTCATTATTGTAATTATCTTTTTCAGGTATTGCTGGCTCGGTGAGCTGACGACCGTTCCATACGGCTTTGCGTGAGTATTTTGGCACACCATTGTGCAGGAATTCCATATCCATTTCAGCTACTTGCCGGCCGTTGTATCGTAATCTTAATTTTTTGTCGTTTGTGAATTTTCCTATTACTGTTGATTCGACGTTTTCGTCGTTGAAGATTTTTGTTATCGCTTCCAGATTTTCCGGTTTTACGGCTATTACCATCCTTTCCTGTGCTTCACTAATCCAGATTTCGGTATAGTTAAGACCTGCATACTTTAGCGGTGATTTTTCCAAATCGACTTCTGCTCCCAGTTCTTCACCCATTTCTCCCACTGCACTGCTCAAACCGCCTGCTCCGCAATCTGTGATTGCCTCGTATAAACCAGCCTCGTTTGCCTGTATCAACACGTCTAACATTTTCTTTTCCGTTATTGGATTGCCGATTTGAACAGCGTGTGAAAAGATCGTCTCATGTTCGTGGGTCATTTGGCCGCTTGAAAAGGTAGCGCCGTGTATCCCGTCTCGGCCTATGCGGCCACCGACCATAATTATAAGATTTTCACTATGGGGATTCTTAAAGCACTTATCTTTGTCCATTAAGCCAATATTGCCGCAATAGACTAACGGATTGGCCAGGTATCTGTCGTCGAAGTAAATTGCACCGTTTACCGTTGGGATTCCCATTCTATTGCCGTAGTCACGAACACCCGCCACTACGCCTTTCATAATCCTTCTTGGATGCAAAACTCCTTTGGGAATATCATCGAGTTTTTTGTCCGGCTCACCGAAGCAAAATATATCTGTATTTGCGATTGGTCTGGCACCCATTCCGGTCCCCATTGGGTCGCGAATTACACCGCCTATACCCGTGGCTGCTCCGCCGTAAGGGTCAAGTGCCGAAGGATGATTATGAGTTTCGACCTTGAAACATATCGCTGATTCTTTATCGAATTCGATAACACCTGCGTTATCGGCGAAGACCGATATACACCAGTCTTTATTAAGTTGTTTTGTGGCTTTGAAAACGGTATCTTTCAGCAAATCGTCAAAATGTACATGCTCACCATTGATTGACATATCAACAGAGCTTTTGAGAGTTTTATGCACGCAGTGCTCGCTCCAGGTTTGAGCAATCGATTCCAGTTCAACGTCAGTAGGCTCTCTGTCGAGCTGCTGATAATATTTCTGAATAGTCTGCATCTCGACGAGATTCAAAAACAGGTCTTTTTCTTTGCTCAGAGCTGTCAACTGGTTATCATTAAGCTCGCGAACGGGCCAGTGTACTATCTGCAATTCGTATGGTTTGAGATGTGGGCTTGGCGGTTCTGCTTCATTACCTATGACACAATCTTCAATACAGTCGTTCGATAAGATTTTCCTGGCGATTGTATCTGTCTGTTTTTGTGTAAGCTTGCCCAGAAGGACGTACTTTCTGGCAGTTCGAATGTTGTCGGCCTTAACGCCCATGTCGGTAACTGCCGTCATTACAGATTCGGCCACAGGGTCGGTAACGCCGCTTTTAAGATGTACTTCGATTATTGTTGCTTTTGCCAGGCCTGCCGGCGCACTGCTTCTGCCTATATAGTACTCTTCACAGACCGGATCGGTCAGTAGCTCTTTTGCCACACGCTCGGTAAAATTCTTGTCGAAATCCGCCTCAATGAGAAAGACCTTGGCCGATTGAACCACTTGCACCGAGCTAATGCCCAGTTCTTTAATGTCCTCCAGAATGCTCTTGCCATGTACGTCGGAAAAGCCCGACCGATTAAAAACCTCGACTCGCCACTGTCTCACGATATTAGTTCCTTCTTTTTATATTTGTATTTTATAAGTATTGCCCGTTTCGTCCTTGCCTTCTCAAGCAGTTGTTCGATTTCTTGTTTATTTTCTTTTTGTATTGCTTTTTTAATTTTCATTAATTCGGCGATGATTTTATCAATGCCTTTTGTTGTGTTGTTTACATTTGTCAGTAGCACGTCGGACCAAATATTAACCGGTCCCGATGCTATTCTCGATGTATCCATAAATCCTTTACCGGCAAATTTCAGCTCCTCGTTATCATTCGCGTTTATTAATGCCGCTGCTGTTATATGTGGCACATGGCTTACGTTTGCGAAAATTCTATCATGTTCTGCCGGTGTCATTGACTTTACGGAGCAGCCGAGTTTTGACCAGAAACTTCTCAGAGTTTGCACCGCCTGCTTGTTGCTCTTTTTCGTCGTTGTCAGAATGCACATTGCCCCTTCGAACAAATCATCTCTGGCAAATTCGATGCCCCTTTGTTCGGAGCCGGCAATTGGATGCGAACCGATATAGCGAACCTTTTTTGGCAGATACCTGGCTGCCCAGCGGTGGGGCAGCATCTTTGTCGAGCCGACATCGGTAACAATGCAGCCACTTGGCAAAGAATCGGCAATTTCGCTGAATATTTTCTCGAATGTAATTATTGGGGCGGCTAAAACGACAAGGTCTGCGCAGCATACACTTGATCTGATGCAGTCGACGATATCGGTTGATACTGCCAGTCTTCTGGCTTTGGTGCGAGTGGAAGGTCGATGAGTGTAACCTGTTACTTTTATTCGGGTAAAAGAGCGTAAAGCCGCTAATGAAATAGAGCCGCCCAAAAGCCCTAATCCTATCACAGATAATTGTCTTATATCTTTCATATACAAGGGTTTACGTAATATGACGCCGAAACATATTTCATTAAAAAGTACTGTACAACCGTTCAAATGTCAATTTTTTTCTTTGATTTCGCCTTTTAAAATGCTAACATTTCCAATTTAAAAGAAAGCTTATAGTTTATGGGCAAATTTTTTGTAAACGATTTTTTTACTTACTTAATCGTATAGAGAGACACCAACACAGCTAAAATGCCGGATAATAAAAATATTCTCAATAATAGCGGCCACCTCGAATTTGAGGAAAAGGTAGCCGCTCTTGATAGTCAGATGAATGAGCTGCGCAGGCTCAGTTCGATCAAAGGCATTGATTATTCAGCCGAAATTCGTCAGCTCCAGCGTCAGCAGGTTACCGAACTGAAGCGAATCTATTCAAATCTGACCGCCTGGCAAACCGTTCAGGTGGCACGTCATCCGAACAGGCCTCTCCTTTCTGATTATCTTAGCCTGATGGTAAAAGATTTTCGCGAATTACACGGTGACAGATGCTTCGGCGACGACCGTGCGATTGTAACGGGTTTTGGTCAGATAGGAAGGGAGAGGGTATTGATTGTCGGGCAAAATAAAGGCAATACCACAAAGCAAAAGATTGCCTGTAATTTCGGAAGCCCGAATCCTGAGGGATATCGAAAGGCAATGGCCAAAATGAAATTTGCTGAAAAATTCGGCATTCCAATCGTTACTCTCATTGACACTCCGGGTGCCTATCCGGGTATTGGTGCTGAAGAACGTGGCCAGGCACAGGCAATAGCTGTTAATCTTCATCAGATGTCACGCTTGAAGGTACCAATAATATGTATCGTCATTGGGGAAGGGGGTTCCGGCGGTGCTCTTGGAATAGGTGTAGGAGATAGACTGGCAATACTTGAATTCGCATATTATTCGGTAATATCACCTGAAGGTTGTGCTGCAATCTTGTGGCGCGATGGCTCGCAGGCGCCCAAAGCTGCCGAGGCGCTTAAATTAACGAGTAAGGATTTGTATAAGCTCGGGCTTGTTGATTCGGTAATTGCTGAGCCGCTCGGTGGCGCACATCGTAATCTTCACGACACCGTTTATAATGTCGAAAGATATATTGTGAAGACATTGCGGGACCTCAAACGAACTAAGCTCGATAATTTACTTGATAACAGATACAAAAAGTTGCGATCGATAGGTATCAGTGCCACAGAGAAGTTGCGCCGCAAAACTCAAGTAGGCAAAGACAGAGTGAAGGAAGCGCTGGAAGGCATCCCACCCAAACGAAAACCAATTCCCGCCAAGGTCTGATATCGTTGGGTATTCAGCAGTAAAATTTCTTCGCAACTATGGTTCTCAGATAGAGAGCTAAGCGTTTATAAGCCTATGGAAGGAGAGCTATTATGGTGAATGACCGGCACAGTTCAAAAGAGGAACAATCTTCCTGCTTATCAAAGAAACAAAAGAACTTATTAACTCGGAGGAATTTCATCGCGACCGCCGCAGGTATTGGAGCGATGGGTGTTGCTGCAACAGGCGTACAGAAAAAAGAAGATGAATCAAAGATGCCGGTATGGACAGGAGACTTGAAAAGTTCCGCAAAGCAAACTCCTCGCATACCCGGGACATCAAAGCCTAACGGCCTTAATATGATTGTAATCATCGCTGATACCTGGCGGGCCGACCATCTCGGTTGTTATGGCAGTACCCGCATAAAAACGCCTTATCTTGACAAGCTGGCGAAAGGAAGTGTTTTGTTTAAAGACGCCACTGCTGAAGGACTGCCAACGATTCCCTGCCGCAGGGTCTATCATACGGGCAAAAGCGTACTTCCAGAAGCGAAGTGGCAGCCCCTGGCCGAAAGCGATATTACTTTTGCGGAAGTGCTGCAAAAGCATGGTGTAACAACCGGTTTTATTGTTGATACCTATCATCATTTCAAAGCAAATTATAATTTTCACCGCGGATTTGATTCTTGGCATTGGATTCGAGGACAGGAAACAGACCGATGGAAGAGCGGCCCGAAGGAGAAGTTTGATCCTAAAAAGCATATGCCGGCACATTTATGGAATCAGCGTTATGACGCCAATATGCTCCAGTATCTGATGAATACCCAGGATAGAAAAGGTCAGGAGGATTATTTTTGTGCCCGGTCCTGCAGAGCGGCAATGAACTGGCTCGAACAAAATACCGGAAGTAATCCTTTTATGCTCTGGATTGATATGTTTGATCCTCATGAGCCGTGGGATGCACCTGTGAAATTTCAGAAAATGTATCGCAATGAATATCCTTTTGAAAGATATTTATTTGGGTACGGAGTCCGAAACGCCGATATTCGCCCGGATGATTTGCCTGTTATCAGGGACCTTTATGCCGCCGAAGTTACATTTAGTGATTATTGTATAGGTCGACTTTTGAAAAGAGTCGAGCAGTTGGGATTGATGGAAAATACAATTATCGTGTTTACGACCGATCACGGCACCCATCTTGGTGAAGAAGGTTGCGTACAGAAAACACCTGCTCTTCTTAATGCTTGTGTTACCCGTATTCCATTAATTATAAAACATCCGGACAAGAGGTTTGCCGGAAAGTGCATTGACGCACTTGTAAGTGCTGTCGATTTTATGCCAACGTTTCTTCCTCTGCTCGGAATTGACGATTATAAAAATATGGACGGGAGGAATATGTGGAAGCTGGTAACAGGAGAAGCTCCCTCGCTTCATGAAAACGTTTACACTGTTTTTAATAAATTTGGGGCGATTCACAATCTGAATTGGCACTATTTTCAGAACGTCACGGGTAAGAACCTTGGCAAAGGGCCCTGCCTTTATGACCTGAAAACCGATCCGGAGCAAACCAGAAACGTTATCAGGCAGTTCCCGAAAGTTGCGAAAGACTTAAGAAACAAATTGCAGAATCATCTTAAGATTAAGATACCCCCTTTGAAGTTGTAATTAAAGCCTGTGGAGCACTATATGGATTTATAATAGGTTGGTTTAAGTTACTATTGTGAATTGAGGTGATGAAGAGTCCAAAAGTATTTTAATTTCGTAAAAAATAAGGGCAGGCCTCCTTGCCCACCCTTTCTTTTACAGACTTACAACGTTGGTTGAATTATCCAGGAATAAAATATATCCACAAATTAACCTTTGTAAATGCAAAATATATTTCAGAATTTGTCTTACGTTAGCCGTAATGTAAAAAATCTGCTTGCTATATGTTCTTTACTATACCTTAGCCGTATTTATTTCGCTTGGATCCTTGCCTTCTTCAATGGCTTTTATTTTTTTAACTCTTCTTTCGTGTCTTCCGCCACTGAATTCTGTATTGAGCCAAACCTCCACCATTTTGCGCAAAAGTACTTCTCCGACCTGGTCTCCTGACAAGCAAAGGACATTTGCATCGTTGTGATCACGTGAAATCTGAGCACTTAGCTCATCATGGCACAATGCGGCTCTTACTTCATGTACCTTATTTGCCGCTATACTCATTCCGATGCCCGTTGCGCACACTAAAATAGCTCTGTCGACTTGTTTTTTTGATACCGCTGTTGCTGCTAAATATGCCGGGTCGGGGTAATCAACCGGATTACTGTTGATCGTACCAACATCAATACACTCATGGCCTAGCTCGGCGGCTATGGCTTTAATTTGTTGTTTCGCTTCGAAACCTCGATGGTCACTTCCAACTACTATTTTCATATCACAAGCTCACTAATCCTTTCCTTCACAGCTGCTTCTATCATATCAGCACATCTATTGAACAACTCCTGAGGTTGACCTATCGGGTCAGCAATTCCTTTATCTCCTGCTAATAAAAAACACTTATCCGAAGCCTCGTGACTAAGAGCAATAATACTCTCCTTATGTATTCGCTCCATTGCGAAGATAAAATCACTTTCTTCAATAAGCTCTTTGGACAAGCCTTTGTTCCTGTGAGCACTTAAATCTATTCCCTTGGCCGCACAAGCTGCTAACGCTCCGGCACTCGCTGGAAAACCACTCGTATCCATGACTCCGCCGGAGCTTACTTTATAACCGACTTGCTCCAGTTGGTCAACCTTGCATTGCAGTTTTTCTACCAAATATTTTCGAAATATTCCCTCGGCCATTGGACTTCGGCATGTATTGCCGGTACATACGAACAAAAACTTAACTACTGACATTGCTTCTAACTGGGCTTTAGAATTTATACCAGGCCTTAAAATCTCAATGCCCATTTTGCCTATTTTAACAACAGCGCTGCTTTTTTTGTATTTACACGAGCCGGCATCTATTAACAACTCGATTTTACCTGATAACTGGGCGAGAACCTCCTTGGCATTTACCGCAGGTTGTTGGCCTGCTATATTCGCGCTTGGAGCAATTACAGGATTGCTTGTTTCCTGAAGTAATATTGAAGCTATTGGATTGTCTGGACAGCGAATGCCTATGGAATTATTTTTATACAGGATTGAAAAAATTTCTTTTTCGAGAATCTTTTTCTGTTTCTTGATATCCGTATAGTCTAATTCAAATACTAAAGTCAATGGTCCTGGCCAGACATTTTTTATTAATTTTTTTGCTCTTAAATCGATGGTCGGTACATATTTGTTTACTTCATTTTTTTGGCCGATATGTAATGTATAGTATTTAGCAGGGTCTCTGCCTTTAATGACGTTTAGCTTTGACAATGAATCAGTTCTTACCCGGCAGGCAATTCCATAGACTGTTTCAGTAGGAAATGCGACAAGTCCACCTTCGTCAACTATTGACGCTGCTTCCTTGATTTTCGAAAAATCAACACTTGTAGAATCGAGTTTTATAACTTTTGTCTGCATTGGTGCAATACCTTACACTATCAGATAAAGAATGGCAAGATTTTCTATACTCAGCGAGACTTGTCAAACTTATCGAGTGTTTCTGCCTTTAGGTGTGTGTACACGCATGTAAATAAAAAAGACCGATGACTCCTCTCGATCATCGGTCTTTACTCTTTCATTGCCCCGTGTCTCCAAAAGCCACAACCTCTCCGCAATCTCTTCCCATATGGCTCAAAATTTTTATCTACTGAAAGGCAATACCGACCCCAATCTCAGCACTTTCGAGTAGATTCCTGCGGTCCACTCTGACAACTTGACCGCTTTTGATGCGGGCAAATTGTCCTTTCTCTTTTGCCAAAGTTTCTGTTCGCGGAAAATTGAGTTCTACAATATGGCCCGGTCTGATCGGCGCTGTTACAGGTAGTGTAATAAAGACACCTGTTTTGCTGATATTACAGCTTCTGCCATTAAAAAACCTGTTAGCTTCCGGCATCCAAACACTAACAGGCCAGGAAACAGTATTCCGGCTATCCTTACGCTGTTCAACTAAAGTCTCCATAGTTCTATTCTCCATTAAAACAAAAGTACATCAATGATAAGTTTTATCGTCAATGTTAAATTGGATAGTTTAGCATAAATGGGCAAATTGTTGATTTCTTGAAAAAAAACTTTTTTCCATTTTATATTGTTACAGTTACACCATATATTATCGGCCGTTCTTTTGTTTGTTTTGGTATAATTTCTGGAAAGTGTTCCTTAAAAATTTGGAGAAATAATAATTTGGGTGGTTTAATCTGATATCAGAATTGTGGATAAACCAGACACATACAAAAAATAAAATTCTTGACAGGAAAACGGCAAATCTGGTATAAATTACTTAAGATACTTATGTCTGAGTTGATGGTCATAAGCATATACCTGCTTACTGATAAAGTGTATGTTTCATCTATTTCAAGAGGAGGAGTTATTAAGGCGGAGTATGTAGTTGTAGCGAAGACTTTTGCTTTGCTGGCAGCATTTCACAAATAAATTAACAATATATATTTTTTAGAGGAGGATTATTATGTGCAAGCTGTTGAGTTATGTAATTTCTTTTGTTTTGGTGTTGGCTTTAGTAGGAACAAGTACGGCCCAAAATATTGACCCAGACCTTGTCGGCTGGTGGACATTTGATGAAGGTTCCGGCACGGTCGCCAAGGATACAAGTGGGAAAAGCGTCGATGGAACATTTTTTGGAGAGCCGACATGGGGCCAGGAAGGTCAACATAGAGGAATTCTGTTGTTCGACGGTACTGATGATTACGTATTCATCGATGGTCTCTTTCAAGTTCCGGTTTACACCATAGCTTTTTGGTTTCGGGTTGATAACGGCTCGGGTCAGAGAGACATCTTTTCGGCCTATGCTGTTGGAGTTGCGCACGGTATTCTACTTGAGATGCAGACCGATGGTACTCTACGTTATTTGCATAGATATCCTCTGGGAACGGGTGGAGGCACCAATATCTATACCACTACAACGTACGACGACGGAGCGTGGTATCATGCTGTGATGGTCAAATCTGCAGATATGATAACACTATACATCAATGGTGAGGAGCTGGACTCGGCAGCCGATACTAGTGAATTCAATCCCGGTGACGCCTTCGGAGTTGCCTTGGGTTGCCTTGACGATGAGAGGGGACTTGCACGGATGTTCCCAGGCGCAATGGACGATGTCCGTATCTACGACCGACCGATGTCGCTGGAAGAGATTCAGGCTATTATGGAAGTCGAGCCATGGCCGTATGCCTGGGGACCAACACCGGCCGATGGTACTCTTCATCCGGAAACATGGGTAAATGTAGGGTGGGTACCTGGACCTTTTGCAGTTTCGCACGATGTATATTTCGGAGACAATTTTGACGATGTGAACGCCGGCGCTGAAAGTACGTTTCAGGGTAACCAAACTGCTACGTTTTTAGTCGCAGGTTTTCCGGGATTTGCTTATCCGGAAGGTCTTGTCCCGGGTACAAGATATTACTGGCGGATTGATGAAGTTAATGATACCAATCCCGATAGTCCCTGGAAAGGCGATGTCTGGAGCTTTTTGGTTCCTCCCAAAATAGCCTATGAACCAATTCCTGCTGACGGAGCTAAATTTATAGACCCGAGTGCCACAGTTAGCTGGACAGCGGGTTTCGGTGCGAAACTGCACACCGTTTATTTCGGCGACAATTTTGACGATGTAAACAATGCCAACGGTGGGCTCGCACAGGGCCCTGCGACCTATACCCCAAGCGCGCTTGAATCAGGCAAGACTTACTACTGGCGAATTGATGAGTTTGATGCTGTTACCACATATAAAGGTGATGTATGGAGCTTTACGACAGCAGGTGAAGGTGGAGGTGTGCGTGCGGACTACTTCAAAGGTGTGAATTTAAGTAATAATGTGTTGAGCCGTATAGACCCCCAAATTAACTTTACCTGGACCGAAACACCGGATGAGGCAGTCGGGTCTGATAACTTTTCGGTTAGATGGACCGGCGAGGTGGAAGCGGCATTTACTGAGACCTACACATTCTACACAAACAGTGCTGACGGTGTCCGTTTGTGGGTGGATGGGCAACAGCTTGTTAACAACTGGACCGAGCACGAAAACACTGAAAACAGTGGTAATGTTGACTTAGTTGCGGGGCAAACATACAGCATAGTAATGGAATATTATGAAAACACTGGCGGTGCAGTAGCAGAACTGCGCTGGTCGAGCCCACGTACGCCCAAGCAGATTGTTCCCCAGGCCGCACTGTCACTGCCTGTTAAAGCAAGCCAGGCGAATCCTTCTAACGATGCAATTGATGTGAGGCAGACACAGATTCTTAGCTGGAGTGCCGGAGAGGCGGCCGCTTCGCACGACGTCTATTTTGGCACCAATCCAGAAGCTGTGAAAAACGCAGATACTAGTTCTCCCGAGTACAAAGGCAGCCGGAACCTTGGCTCTGAAAGCTATGACCCTGGAAAACTTGAATGGGACACCACTTATTACTGGCGTATTGATGAAATCGAAGATGGCGGTGCAATACAGAAAGGTAACCTTTGGAGCTTTACAACAGCCAATTTCCTTATCGTGGATGACTTTGAGAGCTATAATGACCTTAATCCCGATGAACCCGGTAGTAACAGGATATTTAATGCATGGTTAGACGGATTCGACAACCCTGCTATAAACGGTTCTGTCGTTGGTCATCCCAACCCTCCATTTGCCGAGCAGACTATTGTTCACGGTGGTAATCAATCAATGCCGTTTTCTTATGACAATGGTGTCGGTAAATCCGAGGCGACTTTGACGTTGACTGATACGCGTGACTGGACAGAAAATGGTGTCAGCACTCTGGTAATATGGTACGTAGGCGATGCTGCGAATGCCGCCGAACCGATGTATGTTGTTCTAAACGGCACTGCTGGTGTCGATAATGATAATCCCAATGCGGCGCTGGCTGATGAATGGATCGAATGGACTATCGACCTGCAGACGTTCGGTATTAACCTTACCAATGTCGACACGATTACTCTTGGCTTCGGCAACAGGACCAATCCTGTGGCCGGCGGTGCAGGTTCAGTTTTCTTCGACGACATCCGTCTTTATGCACCGGCACCGTAAAGTTCTGGCAGCAACTAAGATTACGTAGTTGACATAGCATCTTCACGTAAATTCGGGGCCTATATTGATTGATTCGGTATAGGCCCCTTTCTAATTGATTTAGCTTCAAGAAGATAATGATATTCATAATAAGTAATAGCACAGCATATAGAGAATTATTTTATTTTGATGGTAATTGCGGTTATGGTTATAGTGTTGTTTGTTTGGTTGGCTGAAGAAAAAAATCATATTTGAAAGTTAATAATGACAAAAGAGGAATTAGAAATCCTTTGGAAAGACAAGAATAACTGGCTCTGGGGTGCAATATATCACTGCAAAAACGACCCGCGCCTGGTTGTGCCGAAACCAGTTAAATGGACGGGCTGGACAATGAATTTTGCATACCCATGGCGGGCAGTCAGTCTAATTATTTTCATTATCTTTACAGCGTCTCTAACCATTTTTATTGAAATGAAGTTGAACATAGCGACACCGGTTGTTATATGTATAACTCTGATTGTGATTGCAATTCTGATTATTGGGCTTTTTTCTTACTTATCATCGAAGACTGAATAAAAAAAGCGCAATTGACATATTTCTTGAGTTATATTTTGCAGGAAAGGATGTGAAGTTTGCTCGCGAGAGTTGTATGAAATTGGAAAAATTTTAGGAGGTACCTGTTATGTTTACGTGGTGTAGGTTTCCATTCTGGCCGATAAGACCGATTTTCGGGATTCATGCTATGTGGGGCATATTGGCTGTTGCAGGGATGATTTTTTCTTTGATAATGCTCATCGATTGTCTAAAGAGACCGGTATCGAAGTTTTATAATCCGCTGACTAAAGAGGGTGAGTATGACAAATTGATATGGGCTGCTGCGATTGCTTTGTCGCTTAGTTTTTATTTCTTGGGAGCAATTGTATATTTCTTTGTTATAAAAAGGGCTAAACCAGAAGGCAAAGAATAGCAGATAGTAAAGTTGAATTATGAATTGGCACAGGCTCAGATTAATTCGACGTTGACAGACTTCTGGGGCGGTGGGAACTCTGCGGTTATTAGTTCTTTACCGAGGCGGAACGCTTCCTTAAGCGCTGTAGGATGTTTGTGTATGTCGCCTATATCATCAATCCTGCTGACAAATAAATTTGTAGAATAATTCATATCAAGCACATCAAAGTAGGATTTCATCGTTAATCGAATACTTTCGAATTGTTTTTTGCTTTTTGAGCCGCCCACGGCGATGACCATTGCACGGCGGTCGCGTTCGGGACTGAATAGCTCTTTATTTAGCACATATTTATACGCCCAAAGACACTGGCTGCGATCAATAAGCATCTTTGCCTGGGCGCAGACTGTCATAAAAAAAACAGGGCTGGCGAATATAAGCCTGTCGGCATCAAGTATCTTTTTTAAAAGCTGCTTGAAGTCATCCTGAATCTTGCAATTGCCTCTTGAATAACAGGCATTACACTCGATGCACGGTGCGATATCGTAATCGGACAAATGGATATATTCGGTTTTTGCACCTGCGGATTCTGCACCCGAAAGAGCTTCCCGTAGAAGAAGATCGCTGTTGCCGTGAATCCTCGGGCTTGTTGAAATACCAAGTGTTTTAATAATCATATTTATATCCTGATTTTACGGATGACCAAAAAATAATGTGTAGATTTATAAACTAATCTACCATAGGTCTGATACTTCGCCGTATAGACCTGGGTTCGGACGGAGTTCCAAAGTCGTACATATCATTTCGGCTGAGTCTCCAGGTATGCCCTGTCTCAGTGTCAATAACGAATACTGCGAGTTGCTCATCTCCGGCTGCACAACATTGATATCGTTGGGAATTATTGTCATAACTCACAGCAGCGCCAACGACCAGCAGCAGGCAAAGTGCCAGCAAAAAACCGATGGCCAGACTGCGTAAATTCAGGTTTTGGTATAGTACTTGTTTGTTGTGTTCCATGATTACAACTCCTTAGATTTTAACGTAATTATTTATTATGGATAGGTCTAATCTTACTATTTAGAACGGTTTGATTCAAACTGTTTTTCAGCGGATGTATCAGCTTATAGAATGAGAGTATAAAATGTTTAAAAATTCAAGATTCTAAACATAGTCTGCCGATTTATAATTTAAGGGTAACAAATTCGTGGCTCTGGAAAATGACCAATCAGGCCATATTAGTTTAAACTTGCTTTGCCTGTCTTATGGATTTTGATCACATGTCAGATGGAGATGGCGGCGGAGTAAGCAAGGGCTAAAAATGAAAAAGGAAAGAGCCACATAAATAAAGGGAGAGCGTGAAAGCTCTCCCATTTTTTTATTTCTCCGGATTGTTTAATTTTTTCCGATTTACATTAGTTCATTCCGGAAAACGATTTTGCCTGTCACGATTGTTGCCTGAACTGAGTGGGTGTGGTCGAGTAAAACCAAATCGGCGTCTTTGCCTGGTTCAATAGTGCCTTTTCTGTCTTCGATACCTAATAATTCAGCAGGTTTTTGTGTAACGGTTTTTATTGCGGTTTCAAAGGGGCAGCCTGTGAAACTTATGAGTCTCTCGAGGAGTTGACTCTGGCCGAGAGCAGTACCGATAAGCGTGCCGTCTTTGTACCTTGCAGTGCCGTTTTTGGATTCGTATTCGATACCATTGTATATGAATTGGCCGTCTCCAAGACCGAGGGCCTGCATGCCATCTGTAATGGGAATAATGCGATTTGGGCCGAGTATATCAAAAGCGAGTTTAAGAACGGCTGGATGTATGTGGACGCCGTCGCAAATAAGCTGCGCGGTTATGTGTTTTGTCTGAAAGATGGCAGCCAATGGACCGGGTGTGCGATGGTGGAGTGTAGGCATTGCGTTAAAAAGGTGTGTTACATGTGAGATGCCGGCGTTAAAGCCGTAGATTGTTTGTTCATGGGTTGCGCTGGAGTGTCCGAAAGAGGCAATGATATTGGAATCGATGAGACGTTTGATTATTTGGGTGCTGTCTGGCAGTTCGGGTGCGATTGTCATCATTTTGAGCCGGCCGTTTGTTATATCCAGGATTTCATCAAGCTCCTGAATGGATGGCGGACATATACAATCGGGCTGAATCATTCCTTTTTTTTGCATTGAGATAAATGGACCTTCGAGATGTATGCCGAGAAGATTTGCACCACCAAGGTCCCGGCCAACATGTTTGGCGGCTATGTTAAGGTGTTGATTTTTCTGTTCCGGCTTGAATACAGTCGTGGCAAGAAAGCTCGTTGTTCCAAAACGGGCACAAGTATGTGATATAGCTTTCAGCGCCTCCGGCGTTGCATCGAGTACGTCTGCTCCCCCTGCACCCTGAATATGTACATCAATAAAACCCGGAGCGGCTATTCTGCCCTGTGCATCGAGTGTCTGACAGCCGGTAGGAGGATTAATTTGACCAATTTGAGTGAAGGTGCCGTTCTCGATGAGAATGGACGTTGTTTGTGTCTCATCTGGAGCATCGAATAATCTGCAATTGGTTATAAGAAGTCTTTGTGACATAATAATTACAGGATAATAGATTTTTGATGTTATTGCAAGATTATGATTTTGAAATATTTTTTGTTTGATAATGAATTTAGCCGGCGACAAAGGCTTGCTAATATTGGTGATTACCGATTACGTGCAGGTTTGTGTAATTTTGTTGATTTTGTGTGTTTTACCTGTTAAATTACTTTTTAAGTTGCCCGTAACCGGTGTGGATGGCGGGTATTTTACAAATCTAAATTAAAAGGAAAACTATCATGAAAAAGGCAAGCGGAATATTTATGCTTGGTATGCTTTCAATGTTAATCTTCAGTAGCGTGCTCTTGGCTCAGGAACGCGACAGAAATGGGGCAGTGGAAGGAAATTTTGTACGACTGGTTGAACGGGAGGTTGATGAACGAGGATATATGGGTATCGTCATAAAACCGCATGAAAGAGACGACCATGTGACCGTACTCGTACCCCGACAGCGCGAGGAGCTTTGGCAGGCAGTTCGGAGGTTGCAACCTGGCCAAACAGTAGGTGTTTCCTTTGTCTCTGAGGCAGGACACAAGTGGATTAAAGGTATGGAGGCTGAACGGCGTGAAGTTGTTGATGAAGGTCCGGGAGACAGAAGAAGGATGAACGTTCGCAAAGAGGTTTTTTGTTATGAGTATAACCAGGAAAGGAGGCAGGCCGGAAGGCCGGAATATCTTGAACAGATGCAGGAGTTGAAAAGGATTCTTTCCTCAAACCTTGATAGGATGGCGAGAGAATTTCGAGAGCTTCGGGCGCGAGTGGAGGAGCAGGAGAGAGAGCTGCAAGGACTTCGCGAAGAAAACGAACGATTGAGAAGAGAGTTGCGAGAAAGAGCCGGCTCAGTGAGAGAGCATGAAAGGGAAGTCAGGATACGCATACAAAGAGAAGATAGAGAGCGGGGAGAAAGCGAGAGACGAAGAGAACGCGATGAAGACAGGGCGAGAGGGGAGCGCCCCAGGAGTGAGCGGGAAGTTGCGCTGCATCAGCTTGAAGTAATGAGAATGGCACTGCCGGCACTGAGAGAAGCAGAACGTCGTGAAGCGGTAGAGCTATTGACTTTGGCTATTCGTGCCCGTGAAATGATGCTTGAGGGACGAAGGGATGAGGAAGCACAACGCGTCCGGGAACGGGCCCCTAATCGCGAGCAGATTGCTGAAATCCTGTCCATGGCATCAAAACTCTGGCGGGAGTTCGATAACGCCGATAAGAGCGTTGCTGTTGGACAACTGGCAGAGCAATTCTCAGGTTCAAGGGAACGGCAAGTTAGGGAACAAGAGCAACGTGAGGTACGAAGAAGACGAGTGGAGCGAAAAGAAGTAGGTTTGCCCGAAGGTATGATAGGATTTCGTGGTGTACTGGTGGGCAGAGTTCTTCGAAAGCTTGACCGCGGTTTTGTTCTGAAAGTAGAGAGAGTTGTTAAAGTCTGGGAAAGCAATAGGTCTGATAGGCCGGAGGTGGCGGTCGGCAGGGAGCTGATAATTACCATTCGAGAAAACGAGGAACTCAGCGGGCGTTTCATGAATACGCTGCGAAGTCTGAAAACAGGCGAGCGAGTATTGGTTGAGGCTTTCCATTTTGAAGGCAATCGTTTGACTGTAGTGGAGCAATTAAAAAAGATTGAATGAAACGGCTTAAAACGAACCTGGTGGTAATCTTTGGCATTGTTCGTTACAAGCAGAAGATAATGCTTTTGGAGTAGATATAATGGCCGAGCCAGAAAAGAGTTGGGAAAAGCGATTAGCCGGTGAGCCGGATGAGCTTACCATTGATTTTGTGGAATCGTTGTCGATAGATAAACGGCTTTATAAATATGATATTGCAGGCTCGATAGCCCATGCGAGAATGTTAGCTGAACAAAAGCTGATTACCAAAGATGAGTTCAATTCAATCAAGGACGGACTTATCGAAATCAGCGAGGAAATTGTGGCAGGTCGGTTCAAATTCGAGAAGAAGTATGAAGATATTCATATGGCGATAGAAGCGGCCTTAGTGGCGAAAATAGGTGAGCCGGCTAAGAAACTTCATACCGGCAGAAGCCGCAACGACCAGGTTGCTACCGATGTTCGGCTTTGGATGCGAGACCAGATAGAGATTCTACAGGCCAAGATAACTCTGCTTCAAAAAGCGTTTGTTAAATTTGCGGGTAAGTATTCGGAAGATGTAATGCCGGGCTATACACATCTTCAGCGTGCACAGCCGGTAGTTATTGCTTCTTATTTGTTAAGTTTTGCCGAGCAGTTCGAGCGTGATTTTATTCGTCTGAAAAATTGCCTTTGCCTGCTTAATATTTCACCTTTAGGCAGTGGGGCGGTGGCCGGTTCTACACTGCCTTTGGATAGAAAAAGCACGGCGAAGCAATTGGGTTTTCCGGATATCAGTTATAACAGTATTGATGCAGTCAGTGACAGAGACTATTGTGTGGAATTTATTTTCGATTGTGCGCTTATTGCGGCACATCTTTCCCGATTGGCCGAGGATTGGATAATCTATTCATCCAGCGAATTCGGATTTGTGCGGATTGATGATGCCTATTGCACATCGTCGAGTATGATGCCGCAGAAGCGTAATCCGGACCTTTTGGAGTTGATACGGGCAAAAACCGGTTTGGTGTATGGTTCATTGATGGCTATGCTGACGATTTTGAAAGGTCAGCCGTCGGGTTATAATCGCGATATGCAGGAAGATAAGACTCATATCTTTGCTGCGAGTGATACTACCGGTATCTGTTTGGATGTGGCGCGTGCGATTGTTTCACATACGAAATTCGATACAAAGAAGATTTCAGCTAAGCTGGAAGAAGGTTTTTTGGATGCAACTGCCTTAGCTGAGTATCTGGTTGGAAAGGGTATTGCCTTTCGTGAAGCACACGGTATTGTAGGGTCTTTGGTTGCTTATTGTGAGCGGCAGAATAAGAATTTGGCTGACCTTAGTCTGGAAGAGCTGCAAAAGTATTCATCCTATGTTGAGAAGGACGTATATGAAAATCTGGGTGCTGCAGGTGTTGCAGATAAATACGTTACCGCAGGTTCAGCCGGGCCAAAACAGGCAAAAGAGCAAATTGCATACTGGAATAATCATTTGGGACAGCGATGAGTGCCGGAGAAGATGAAATAACCGCATGGTTTGCTCGTCAAAGCAAGTTGTCAGCGGCAGATTTTCCTATTGGCATCGGTGATGATATGGCCCAGGTTCGGTTAGCGGATGAGTCGCTCCTTATCACTACCGATATGTTACTGGACGGTGTGCATTTTGACTTAAGAGAGGCGACATTAGAGCAGGCCGGATATAAGGCCATGGCAGTCAGCCTTAGCGATTGTGCGGCTATGGCGACGGTGCCTGTTG
Source organism: uncultured Pirellulales bacterium (assembly GCA_964653075.1). Taxonomy (GTDB): domain Bacteria; phylum Planctomycetota; class Phycisphaerae; order Sedimentisphaerales; family Anaerobacaceae; genus NIOZ-UU13. The sequence continues at coordinate 29,167 of CAZZAX010000001.1, read as the reverse complement.
CCGCGGTGGTTTCTGTTGCTCTGCCGACAGGATTCGGCGAAAAGGAATTAAAACAAGTTCACGCAGGGATTGTTAAGGCGGGGGAAAAGTTTGGCTGTGAGCTTGTTGGTGGTGATATTACGAGGTGGAAGAATGAAAATCCTTTTGCGATAAGTGTCGCAATGATTAGCAAAAAGGCGGACAATGAGCCCGTCAGAAGGTCGGGTGCGAAGGTAGATGACTATATCTGTGTAACAGGCTCGTTGGGTGGTTCAGGCTATGGGAAACATCTAACATTTGAGCCGAGAGTCAAGGAAGCAATAAAAATCACTCAAATGGTAAAAGTGAATTCGATGATAGATATAAGCGATGGGCTCAGCAGTGATTTGAACCGTATCTGCCGGCAAAGCAGTGTTGGGGCATTAATAAATGCGGAGAAGATTCCAATATCTCAACAAGCTCGAAAAAACAAAAAACCGTTAAATTCAGCCTTGAACGACGGTGAAGATTTTGAGCTGCTTTTTACCCTTTCACAGGAAAATTGCCGGATATTATTGGAAAAGTGGGATGAGCCGACGGCAATTACGCAAATAGGCTGCATCACAGATACTGAAAAAATGCAGATAAAGATGACTGATGGCCGTATTATAGATCTGCATAGTAAAGGATACGACCATTTGAAGAATTGAACTGTGGTTATGGAGGTAATAATTATCAGAAGTAGGTTTTGCATTATATGGATGATTGCATTTTCAGTGCTATTTAGTTGTATTTCTGTCGTATCCGGTGTGGAGAAACTGGATCGTGGGCTGGTGGCGGTTGAGCGGGAGAACGGCTCGGTATTTTTAAGCTGGCGCCTACTCGATACTGATGCTAAAGGTATTGGCTATATACTTTCACGATGCTTAAAAGGTGCATTAGGACCTGACACAGTTTTAATCCATAGTCATCCATTACAAACTCTACCGACAAACTTTGTAGATAAAACGGCAGAGAAAAATAAGACTTATCTTTATGAACTACGTAAGAGTAACGGGAAATTGATACCGGATTTGTTAGGAAGAGTTGCCGTGCATTTGACCGGGAGTGCTAAGCCGTATGTTAGCATTCCGCTGAAAGGTGATTATGATTTTCAGAAGGTAGGTATTGCAGACTTGGATGGGGATGGTGCTTATGAGTATATTATTAAACAGCCCAATTTCAATACTGATCCCTATCAGCAGCCGGGTTACTGGAAGCGCAGCACCACTACGTATAAACTCGAGGCCTACCGTCTGGATGGCACAAGAATGTGGCGTTATGATATGGGCTGGTCTATAGAGGCAGGAATATGGTATTCGCCGTGGGTTGTCTATGACGTGGATGGCGATGGTAAAGCCGAGGTTTATTGCAAGGCAGGTGTTGGAGATCCACGGGACGAAAAAGGGCTTGTCCAAAGTGGGCCCGAGTATCTGGTTAAAATCGACGGAGAAAGCGGTAAAGTAGTAGCCAAAACGGCATGGCTTACCCGGGATGGATTTACCAAATATAACTATTACTGCCGTAATTTTCTTACGGTGGCATATATCAATGGCGAAACGCCATCGCTGATTATGCAGCGAGGCACCTACAATCTAATAAAGATTCAGGCCCTTGATAAGGATTACAATCAGCTCTGGTATTGGGAAGCGCCACAGGAAAAAAGGAAATACCGGGGACAAAGCTCTCATGGATTGATAAGTGCTGATGTTGACCGTGACGGCAGGGATGAGCTGGTCATTGGGGCCGCAGTAATTGATGACAATGGAAAGGGTTTCTGGACGTTGGAGATGGGACATCCTGATATTTGTTATGTTGCTGATATTAACCCTGATAATCCGGGTCTGGAGGTTTTTTACGGCTTTGAGACACGTCAGAAAACCGACGGAATCTGTTTGGTGGACGCCATGACAGGTCGCAAACTCTGGGCACATAAGGAACCCACTCGCCATGTTCACGGCCAGGGAATGGCAGCCGACATCCTCGCAGATTCACCCGGTATGGAAGTTTATGCTGGCGAAAGGGATTTAAAGCAGCGGTGGCTTTATAGCGCAAAAGGCCGGCTGATTGAGTTTATGAAAACCGGGACCCTGAGCCCACGTGCTCTCTGGTGGGATTCGGATCCTCAAAAAGAAGTAGCTGTATCCGGAGCGGTCCGTGACTGGTCTGGCGAGGCAATACAACCGATTGAAGGCAGGGTGATAGCAGTGGTTGATTGTCTTGGTGATCATCGGGAAGAGCTAATTACCAGCCTAAAAGGAGAGCTTCGTATTTACACGACAAACATACCTACTTCTAAACGGCTTCCCTGCCTTATGCAGGACCGTCAATACCGATTAGGTGTTACTGCTCAGACGATGGGTTATTACTATCCGGCACAGTTGGGTAAATGATTATTGATGAATTGTTAGCCTGTGAATAAAGATTTTAATACCATTTCGAATTCACCGGACGAAACCATAGAGTTTGGCCTAAAGCTTGGCTCACAATTAAAAGGGGGGGAAGTTATAGGTGTTTGTGGGCAGTTAGGTAGCGGTAAGACGCATTTGATTAAGGGGATTGCAGCCGGTGCAGGAGCCAAAGACTGCAGAGATGTTAATAGCCCTACGTTCGTCATAGTAAATGAGTATACCGGCAGGTTGGATATTTACCATATAGATGCTTATCGGTTGAATTCTGTTGCCGAGTTTGAGATGTTGGGCTTTGATGACTTCTGTTACCCAGGCTCAGTGGTTCTGATTGAATGGGTCGATAAAATCGAAGCGGCTCTGCAGGCTATAGACTACGTTCGAATAAAGCTTAAACACGCAGGCGAGTATAAAAGAGAAATACACATCAAAAATACACCCCCGCATATTAACTATTGAATTGTTTATTTATTGATCTGTCCCTTCTGTTTCGATGAATTATCATTTCGCACCTGTTATACAGAATTCAGACATATCTGGTAATCTCGCGCCTGCAAGTTTGGCAGCACGGGATTTATTTCTTATATTTTTCTTGGATAGTTGTTTGGCATTATTCTTTTTGAAAGAGCTATCTGGAATGTTTTCGGACGTTGGAAATTAAGCTGTTATTTGCCGGCGTTCGAATGAGATTAATTAGAAGTATATTTTCAGGTGTATTTTCGCGGTTTTTATTGGGAGGGTTGAAAACGGACAGATGATTAAAGGTGTGGTTAAGCAATGTATCGATTGGGTCGATACGCTGATTGCGAGGAAAAGTATTATGCTGAATGTTGTGTGATTTATTAGGTAGTAAAGTGGAACTTTTTTTGATGAAAAGGGGCAAAAAATGAAAGCTAAAAGCGGTTTTACATTAGTCGAAATTCTGATTGTAGTGGTCATCCTGGGTATTTTGGCAGCCATCGTGATTCCTCAATTTACGGAGGCGAGCACCGAAGCTAAGGAGTCACGTCTGTGCACCGACCTTCAAACAATGCGCTCACAGATTGAGCTTTATAAGGCTCAGCACAATGACAGGCTTCCGGGCGTGGAAACTGCTGCCTCTGTAATCGGTAGTGTTGGTGCTGCTATGTTTCAGGAGTGTATGACCAGCTATACCGATGTTGATGGCGATGTCGCAGCAGGTCCTGGTGCCAATATTTATGGTCCGTATATTCAGAAGATTCCGACGAATTCGTTCAATGACGACGATACGGTTACGTTCAATGCTGCTACTCCGCCTGCTACTGCCGGCAATGATAATGGTTGGAACTTTGACCCTGCTACAGGCAAGTTCCAGGCCGATGATACACTGTTATGCAGCGATGGTAGTGGTCTTTTTCATTCGGAGTTATAAGCTCTCTGCGACGAGCACTAATGAGGCCTGAAAAAAAGATCTCCGAATGAATGGATGTGATTGATAAACAGGCTGACCAGGTTTGCAAATTGCCGAAGCTGGTCAGCCTTTTTGAACAATATGAGGAGGAGGGTCATGAGGGAAAAGAGCAACTGGTCGTATGTTGAGGTGATAAGCATAACGGTCGTGTTGAGCGTGATTTCTATGTCAGTTGTTCCGAAGTTTACCCAGGCAAGCCGGGAATCCAGGAATTGCGAGTTAATTGACGGACTTCATCAGATGCGTTCTCAGCTTGAGTTATATCGTGCCCAGCATGACAACTGTCTTCCACCAGTTGATTCGTTCGAAAGTTTCAAAACTAATATGACAACAAACGTGGGACAGTATGGTCCGTATATTGAGAAGATTCCGGTTAATCCTTTCAATAATCTAAAAACTATTTGTTTTGATGGCGAACCGGCAGGAGCAGATAAGGCCGGATGGAGGATTGATACGAAGAGCGGATTATTCCAATCCGACGATTCTGCCGCACATGCGGCTCTTTAGAAATTTAATCGAGATGAGTTTGTTGTGAATATTGAAATGGCAGGCTCAGGTTTGGATTTATAGAAATTATACAATGAATGAACAGGCTGACCATCTTACTTTTAGCCAGACAAGACATTGCAAAGCAAGGCGGAGTGGATTTACTCTTGCCGAGGCGATGTTGGCCACAGTTGTATTGGGTATTGCCGCAGCCGGCGTACTGCTTCCGTTTACGAGTGGAGCGACTGTGCAGGCTGAAGGTATGCGAAGAACCTTAGGTGTAAAGCTGGCGAGTGACTTGATGCAGAAGATTGTTAATACACCGTTTGATCAGATAGTAGCAGACTATGGTGCTTATCCTCCAGAAGACGAAGGCCAGGTAAAGGATGCAGGTGGGGTAGTATTTACCGACTCAAATTATGCCAGGTTCAGCAGGAAGGTAATAAGCTGTCTATATGTTACTGTGCCACAACAACCATTGCAAAGTGAACCAGAAAAATGCAATTTTATTCACATTACCGTGCGAGTATGTTACAGCGGCAAAGAAATTGCAATTATAAATCGACTTTTGAGTGAATGAAAAAGCCGGGTTTGTTATTTGAGTTTATTCAAGATGCAAAATGTACGATACAGGACAGGTTTTACGTTAATTGAGCTTCTGCTTGCTTTAATTGTGACCGGTATAATATTAGTCGCGGTGACTACGCTGGCTTTTGCTGTGGGTGTTGCAAATGATACAACAGATGACACGAGCCAAAAACAAGCGCAGGTGCGTTATGCGACACTCAGGATTTCGGACCTGATTAGACACTGCAAACTGATATGTGGCGCTCCCAATGGTGATTTAGCCGTCTGGCGGGCGGACGATAATGATGACGGACAAATTAATATAAATGAATTAGTCTATATCGAGAGAGGGGCGGGCGGAGATTATCTTAGACTTTGTGAATTTCCTTCGTCTGATACTTCAGTAGTATACCTGAGCGACATTCAAACACTCTCAACGGGTGCTTACAGCGTTACGTACGTGCCGTTGGTTCCGCAATGCAGCAATGTCCAGTTTGGCTTTCTTCCTGAGTTATCACCGCAGAGCAGATTTGTGAGTATTTCATTTGAAGTTTTGGAAAATGAAATTGTGCATCAGTATCAAATAAACGCTGCACTTAGCGGCTGGGCGGGAAATCTGCTTAATGATACAGGAGATAGTCTCGTCGAAAGTGACGACGATTAGTATGATGAGTAGCAAAAAGTATAAAAACAGGCGGCAAGGAGCAGCACTGCTTGTTGTGTTGTTTATTGTTATGGTAATAACGATTTCGTCGTTAGGATTTATTTCGCGATGCGATGTAGAATTAGCCTGCGGTCGGAACATGGTACTCCGTACGCAAATGGATTACTTAGCTGAGTCGGGGTTGGAGCATGCCAGAGGACTTATCCTCAATCCGCAGGACGTTGACGTTAGTGCAGAGTACTGGATGGGAGACACAGCTCAGCGGCTGGTAGAAGGTGATGATTATTATGACGTCGAGGTTATCCGCGATTCAAACGACACAAACGACCACTGCAATTATATCATAAACTGTAATTCATATCGGCTCAGAAGCGGCATAAAAGTAGGTCGCAGTAGTTTAAGGGCGGAGCTTCGGCTTGACCCATGTATTGCGTTTTGGACAGGTGGTAACACGACAATATCCAGTAACACCAATATCTACGGCGATGTCTATTGTAATGGTAATCTAACAAATAATGGCTATATTGATGGAGATGTGTTCGCTGATAATCTTTCAGGAGACGGAAGTAAAACAGGCCAACGATACGACACTATCCAGGCAGTTGGTGTTACCAGCCCCGGGCTTGATATAAGCGATTTTACCCTTAATCCTGTTCCCGATCCCAATGATCCCAACGGTGACGTTGAAATGAGCGTAGGCGGGGAAATAATAGGGGCGCTTGTTGTAAAGGGTAATCTGACAATCAACGGAGGCAGCCGGGTTATTGTCAAGGCTCTTAAGAATTCTCCGGCACTGTTAGTCAGCGGCGATATTCAAATAGACGTATCCAGTAAACTTGAGATAGAAGGACTTGCTCAAGTAGCGGGAGGTATTTCAGTTGCAAACGGGGCCGAAATTAAAATATTGGGGGCATTGTTTATGGTCGGCAGCAGTGGAATAAGCAATAGCGGTGTCATCAATATAACAACGGCTCCTTTAATAGCGTCTATCCAAACGCCTGGTGGCGATCCGGTAAACTGGAGTCCGGCTGGCGGAGCGTTTTTTAGAAATATCGAGAGAAAATAAAGGCAGGTTATAGGGTCTTATAAAGAAGGTCAAAGGAGGAGTTGCTTATCGGCCTTTATATGCCATGAAAAGAAAAAACCAAAATATGTTAATAATGTCGATTACACATCACGGCCCTATAAAAGATTGGAATATTTCGATAAATCCTGTTGTATTGTTTTGACGATTGTACCAATTCTGTTGACCTTAACTGCGGAAGGTTTAGGAGATGACATTTATGTTGATTTATCAGTACTTGAAAGCCCCAAACCGTAGGAATTAATCTGATGATTCCACTGATTTTGAGAGGTCGGCTAATATGGTAGCCACGGTAGTTAGTTTGAGTAGGTGGATTGGCCGGTAAAGACAGGTCATTAATAGGACGAAAAAAGAGCAAAGGCAAGTGATGATAATGTGCCAAAATAGAAAGAAGAGGGCCGTTAGAATGGTAAAATTACCATATCCACGAGCAAGGCTGAGTTATTCGTATTTTAAAAGTAATCCCGGATATGATGATTTACGAGGTCGAATCAGAGGTTTTACTTTGGTAGAGCTTCTGATTGTGATTGCGATAATCTCGATAGCGGCGTTAACCGCGATACCGATGATGAGTTCGGCGGCCGGTATGCAGATTAGGTCTGCAGCAAATATGCTCACGGCAGACCTGGAATACGCTAAAAGTATGGCAATCAGCAGAGCACAAAATTTTTCAGTGGTCTTTGATGTGAGTGCGGACAGTTACAGAATAGAGGACCAGTACGGTAATGTATTACCGCACCCTGTTAAGAAGGGATTCGATTATGTTATAGATTTTCAAAATGACGGCAGGCTGGATAAAGTTGATATTATTAATGTTGATTTTGATTCAACCAGCGAAATTAAATTTGATTATCTCGGGAGCCCCTATAACGGCAATGATAATCCTCTGAACAGTGGTGTTATTGACCTGCAGGCAGGAGGGACGACCACAACTGTTACAGTAGAGCCTGTTACTGGATATGTCTCGATTCAATGAATATGAACGCAGGCGTAAGCGGAATTGCCGCTGGTGTTTTTGCGAAGGCAGGTTTGTTCCTGTGTGAGTATAAGTCGTAGTTCCACAAGGTAGCGAGGGAATGCAGCGAAACAAACTGAGGAGGAATAATTATAAATGATAAGCTGGACTCTAAAAAGTCGGGGCTTGCTGCCAATAGGGTTGGACATAGGTCATAACTCTATCAAGATGATTCAGCTAATGGTCAATGGAGAGCAATTAAGTGTTATTGCAGTTCGGAAAGCGCGCATTGATCACGGTATAAGTGACGAGCAGGAAAAAAGCAGATTTATTGTTTCGGCTATAAAACGAATGCTTACAGAGGGTCACTTTCATGGAAATAACGTTATATCGTCTCTGCCGAATGACGGATTGGAAATCACGAGTTTACGATTAGCTGAGGCCCAGAGCGATGGTATCGAGCAGGCCTTAAGGAAAGAAGTTGTCCAGCGTTTTGGATTAGACCCGGATGAAGACGTAATGCAGTACGTGATTGCCGGGAATGTTCACCAGGGTGACGAGATTAAGAATGAGTTGATTTTATTTGCGGCCGCTAATGAAACGATAAAGAGCCACATTGAGCTGCTTGAGCAGGCCGGGCTTAAACCGGTATCGATAGATACGATTCCCTGCGCATTGTTCAGGAGTTTTGAGAGGTCGCTAAGACGTCAGGAGGACAGAGAGCGTACCGTTGTTTTTGTGGATGTAGGAAATCAGTTTACGACCGTTGTGTTTGGTCGTGGTGGAGAAATCAGCTTCGTCAAGCAAATACCGGTTGGCGGAGAAAAATTCAATGAGGAAATTGCATTGAAATTAGGTGTCGAAATTGGTGAGGCTGAGATGTTGCGGGAAGCACTTCAAATGGAAAAGAGCTTTTCGACGCCGACGCCTGACTTGTTGGAGCAGCCCGTCGACGGCAACGAGCAGAAATTGGAGGCATCAACGAGACAGGCAATAGTTGATGCAGTAAGTGTCGTTGCTGAAAAGCTGACAAGAGAGATATCCCTTTGTTTGAGATATTATACGGTAACATTTAGAGGCAAACGTGTTGAGCAGGCATTTTTTACCGGAGGAGGGGCTTACGAATATATTTTACTTGATGTGTTGAAGAGGCAATTGGCTGTTGAGATTGAGGTGGCTCAGCCATTGAAAGGGTTCGATATTTCAAGAGAAAGGGAAAATTTGAAATTTGATAGTGACAGGAGAGGTTTGTTTTGTGAGTGGGCAGTAGCTGTAGGGCTTAGTCTTAAGGACTGGAAAAAAACGGAGAGTGTCAATCGTAAAAGCTCAAAAGAGATACAAGTATGAAAGAAATTGATTTTCTTCCAGAATGGTATAAGAGCGGTAAACGTCGTGAGGTCAGTTATCGCACGCAATACATCGCATTGGGCGGTGTATTTGTAGTGATGGTGGTGTGGAATTTTATTACCGTTCAATCGATTTCAAAAGCCAGAGCGCAGTTCGTACAAATGGAAACCAGACAGATACAGGCGGAAGGTCTGTCAATTAAATTAGACGAGCTTAAAAGCGAATTGAAAGGTTTACAGGAAAAAGCTGAGACCACAGAAAACATTGATTCCAAAATTGATGTTGCAGACGTTTTAGCGGAATTGAGTTTTCTTATTGATGAAAAGATAGTGCTTAACAGGGTAGAGTTTATTGCAGAGAAATTTGAGGGCAAGCAGCAAGAGTCACAATCGCCGCGGGTCACTACTGTTGTTAGAGCTGTCCGGACAACGCTTAACGAGAAACAGGGACTGCTCCTTGGGGACGTGCGATTTAGAGTTGTGATAAGCGGTGTAGCGGCCGATGGGGGTGATGTGGCAGCTTTGATATGCAAGTTAGAGGACTCGCCATATTTTTGTCAGGTCGTCCCGTCTTTTTCAAGAAATGCTGTGATAACCACAGCAGGCAAACCTTCTCTTTATTCGAATACAAAGAATGAAAATGCAAATGGGAGTGTTCAAAAAAACGGAGGAAATATCCAGGTACAGGTCAGTGAGTTTGAGATAAATTCTTATCTGGCAAATTATTGTGAGCAGTAAAAGGTAAAAGCAGTGATGCTGTTTAGAGAAAGACAACAATTAACGATTTGTGTTATAACCGGAGTGATTGTGGGCGGTTTTGTGTTATTTCGATATCTACCACTTCGAAGTAGAATGAAAGCTCTCAGGCAAACAAAATCTGCACAGGCACTTACTATCGCCATAGGCGCTGCCGACAATAAACAACTAATTCTGCTAAAAGAGCAGTTGTCGAAGCTCCAGCATGAGCTTGAAAACTATGAGGCGAATATACCCGTAAATAGTGACATCGGTGTATTTTTGCACACAATTGCTGATTTGATGAATAAGCACAATCTGAGAGAGCAGGTGATTGAACCTCGCAAGGAAATAAAGGTTGACAATATAAACTGCATACCTGTGAAAATGCAGTGTAAAGGCAAATTACCCCAGATATTCGAATTCTACAGAGAGCTGCAGGAATTGGACCGGTTGGTTCGAATCGAACAGGTGAAACTTTCTAACGACAAGGATTTTAACGGTCAGGTTGGTATGGAAGCCAGGGCGATCATTTATTATAGAACGAAAGTGGGACAGGGATAAAAAGGCAATAGAGGATTATGAGACACAACGCGAGAAATAACAGCCAAAGCGGTAACAGGTTTTTTAACCATTTCGTCGCGGAGAAGAAGAAAGCAGTATTAGCATTGTGCTTGATTGCATTAATGATTTTTATGTGGATCAAGATGCTTACCAGGACATCACCGAAGGCTGCTGAGGCAGGTTTGATGACGGGATTGATGGATTTAGAAACTCAATCGGAACCGGAAATAAAAATTTCTTTTATAGAATTACCCCAAGTTGCAGGACGGAATGATTTAATAGCCGGAGATTTTTTTGCTTCAAACGGCTGGCAGGACTTTGTTGACGGCCAGGAACGGAAATCAGCCGGTGTTGAAAAAATAAATATCGTTAAAGATGATGACCAAGAAGTAATCAGAAAAGTGGCGGAGAATTTGAGGCTGGAAGCAATAGTTTCGAGCGAGGATCCCCTGGCTTTTATAAATGACAAGGTATTGAGAGCCGGAGATAAATTTTTCGTCGGTGATGGAATTGAAAGTTATGAATGTGAAGTAGTTGAAATTAAAGAAAACATAGTGGTATTGAAGTGTAGAGAATCGAGGATAACCTTGAAACTAACACAGGTAAATTGAAACAGCGGATAGCTGACAGCAATGTGCGAAACGCTATTCGCAAGAAAAGAACAGGAGATGAGTTATGTATCGAAAAAAGAATTCAAAAGGCAAGACCAAAATCAGGGCCAAATTATTTGTATGGTGTATTGTGCTGGTTCTGATGGCAGCGATTGCGGTCGCTGACGTTGACCATGGATTGGCTGAAGCTAATTTGTGGGCAAATGTAAGTGTGGCACAGGTTCAGACAAGCGGCAGCCGGGAAAGTATTCTCCAGGATGGGGTTATTCCGGTATTTAAATGTGAGGAGAATTTTGGTGTACGCAAGGCTCTGGCATTGTTAGGAAATATATGCCAGAAAAACATTGTGCCTTCGCCAAACGTGGATGGTTTATTGGCGTTCAGGCAGCTTACCAATGTGACCTTCGATGAAGTTATGGATGCGATTTTGGGTGATAACTATAAGTACGAGCAAAGGGGTAATCTTATCAGGGTATATACCAAGGATGAATACAACAAGATTATGTCTGACCCCGGAAGAATGACGTACAAGATCTTTACTTTGTACTATATCAGTGCTGCCGAAGCGATGAATCTCATTGCTCCGGTACTTAGCACCGCCGGAAGCATTCAGGGCAGTTCTCCTTCGGAGGCCGTTGGGACTACTGGCGATTCTATCAGCACAGGTTCAGGAGCCGGCGATACTATGGCGCTGAATGACACCATAGTTATCGAGGACTACCCGGAAAATATTGCTGAAGCGGAAAAGATGCTTAAGCAACTGGATATTAGACCCAAGCAGGTATTGGTCGAGGCGACAATTCTCAGCGCTACTTTGACCGAGGGATTGGAACTGGGTATTGACCTGAACTTTGCAGCTGGAGTTAGCTTGAACGGCACCTCTTCAACAGTAGAGGTGGGGGGGGCTAACGCGGCCGCACTAGAAACTACTATAACTACGCCTGTCGGACAAGTAGCCGCGGGTACTCGTGGCACACCGTTAGAGACTTCCGGTTTTGCATCAGTCGGTGGTAATGGACTTAGAGTGGGAGTTACATCTGGTGATTTTGCCGCATTTATAACTGCATTGGAACAGGTAACCGATACCACGATTCTTGCCAATCCCAAGATTCTGGCAGTTAATAAGCAGCTTGGACAGGTCTATATCGGCAACAAGATAGGTTATACATCACAGACCACACAGACACAGACTTCCACGACTCAGCAGGTTAAGTTCCTCGACACTGGTACCAAACTTTCTTTCAGACCTTATATAGGCGATGACGGATACATCCGGATGGTTATTCATCCCAAGGACAGCTCCGGTACCGTAAAAGCCAATGATATTCCTGACGAGTTCTCCACAGAGCTGGCGACCAACATAATGGTCAAAGATGGCGAGACTATTGTAATCGGCGGTCTGTTTAGAGATGTTGTGGTAACAAGCCGAAAACAGATACCGTTGTTGGGTGATTTGCCGCTCATAGGCGCGTTCTTCAGAAGCACTTCTGATTCGACTACACGACAGGAAGTTATAATACTGCTGACGCCTCACATCATTGATGAGGCCAAGGAGACCAATAGTGATGCCAGAATAGATGATATCCGACGTAAGAGATTAGGCGCAAAGAATGAATTGCAGTGGGCTGGCAAAGCGAGATTGGCAGAAGACCGTTATGTCATAGCCGCCAGATTCTACCTTGAAGGTGATTTTGAGGCTGCAATGAATGAGCTGAACTATGTGCTTGAGCTTCGTCCTTCATACCTTGAGGCGATTCGGCTCAAAGAAAGAATCATTGGTGAGACAAAACCGGATGAGCTGGACAGTATGGAGAGAATTCTGCTTGGTGATATTGAGCGTGAAGATTCCGACAAGTGGCGGAGATAAAGTTCGTCAGGTAATTAATGTACGGTTTAAATTTTAACAAACGCTGGAGTGTGTTTTGAGACTAAAAAGAATCTTATATGCGATAGTCACAGTAATCGTGGCAGGCAGTTTGTTTATAGGTGGTCTTGCCGAATGGCGGGACTCTGGCACGGAAGAGGGTCGACACTATGCGGGTTATGTGCAGCGCATACCCCTTGTGTCGGTATGCTATATGCTTGGGGCTGTGGGCGTGATTTGTCTCGGTTGGTATCAGTTAAGGCTGACCGGAGCAGTCACGTCCATAGCCACGCTGCTCCAGGACGATAAAGCAGGTGGTATCCATCATAGTAAGAGATTCTTTTTTCCGCTAAGACTGAAAAAAATAGATGAATTGTACCAGGCTCTGAGTAAACATTTTGCCGGCTGCAATACTCGTATTACAGAGTATGAAAAGAAAATCAAGGATTTGCAGGTTCAGGTTCAACTGTCACTAAGACGGGGTAAAAACACCGAGGCTATAATATACAGCATTCGTGACGCTGTAATTGTTATCGATGAGTCTGACAGACTGTTGATGTCAAATGAGGCAGCCGGCCAGCTTCTCAGTTTTGATTATAACAGTTCACAGTTCAAGCCTATAAGCGAGCTGATTGGGCCCGACCGAGTTGAGTTTGTAGATTTTCTCAGCCACAGCAGACAAACTAAAGGGCAGGCAACGAGAAAAGAGATCGAATTTTCAAAAGACGGAACACCGGAAATTTTTGACTGCATTGTTTCATGTGTTTACGACCAGGACAAGCAGGTGTGCGGGGCTGTGGCAGTGCTGCATGACATTACCCGAGAGAAGCAAATTCAACAGATGAAAAATGATTTTGTAACCCATGTCTCACATGAACTCAAGACACCTCTTGCTTCCATCTCTGCCTATACGGAAATGCTCGCCGATGGTGAAGCCGACGATGAAAAGACACGAAAAGAATTTTATTCCGTAATTCAAAATCAGGCCCAAAGATTGAATCGGCTGATTGAAAACATTCTTAATACTTCGCGAATAGAGTCGGGTCTAATAAAAATAAATAAGGAGCCGGCCAGCTTGGCGATGCTGATAGAAGAACAGTTGCAAATGATAAAAGGCTATGCTGAAGAAAAGGAACTAGAGGTCACCGGGCAAAAACCGATTGTTTACGACCAGGTGTACGTTGACAAGGATATGATTCAGGAGGTTATTGTTAATCTGTTAAGTAACGCCGTAAAATATACTCCGTTCGGGGGGGCGATAAAGATTGAAACCGAGGTTGACGAGGGCGCAGCTCTGGTACGGGTTAGTGTAACTGATACGGGAGTTGGTATTCCTGAAGATGAAATCGAACATGTCTTTGATAAATTTTACAGGGTTGGTGCCAATAAAAAGCAGGCAAAAGGTACTGGTCTGGGGCTTAACCTTGTTAAACAAATAGTTGAAAAGGTTCACGATGGTCGAGTATTTGTTATGAGCAAGGTCGGTGTGGGCAGCACTTTTGGCTTTGAGCTGCCTCTGGTGACAAGGCAGACAGTCTGAACCGTGTGAAAAAATGTGAATAGGAAATTAATCGTGCATTCGACACTGCACGTTGTGCATTAATCTTTTGAGGAGGCAAAATCATGACAGACAAGAGAGTTTTAGTTGTGGATGATGAAGTACATATCGTTCATGTGGTAGCGATAAAACTTCGTAACAATGGTTATGAGGTCATATCGGCTGATAACGGCGCTGAAGCCTTTGAGCTGGCTTGCAAGGAGAAGCCGGATATCATTGTTACGGATTTTCAAATGCCGGTTATGTCAGGGATGGAACTTGTGGAGAAGCTTCGGCAATGCGATGAAACGGAAGATATACCGGTTATTATGCTGACTGCCAGAAGCTTTGCTATTTCGAAAGAGCAGCAGGAAGATTTAAGAATATCGAGTTGTTTGAGCAAGCCATTCAGCCCCAAGGAGTTGTTGGGGAACATCGAAGATGTTCTGTACCAGAAGCAAGTGATGGTAAGTGGTTGATGGTTAAAGAAAAGCATTATAATAATGGTATGAAATAATCGGTAGAAAGCTATGCTGGGTATGGTAAAGAACACTTTAAGTCTGTCACAACGACGCCAGTTTGAGAGCTTTGGGGTCAGGATAAATAAGTTCGGTGTTAATTTTGCAGTTTGTAATACCGCCGATGAAGTCGTCATGTTGTGTGAAAGTGGCAGATTCAATAGTAATCTTGAACAGTTGATCAAGCTGAGTCGCCATGTTTTGGACCAACACAATGAAAAAAGTTGTTCTAATGAGCCAGGCATGTCGGTATGGAGATTTGGTGATGCAAATTTGGTTTTGGCTGTTGTTCTGAAATCCGCTCGTGTCAGTAACAAAGATGGGGAAGTGATGGGAGCAGCTCTGATTGACTTGGGTGAAAAATCGTCATGTCCCGGAGGTCTCTCGCCATACGATGCAGGCTGTGCAAATCCGGTTCAGACAAACAGTGACTATTTTGCAGAAATGCTTGGGCTTTTAGAAGAGAAGTTTCAAGCTGAGACAAAAGCGGAAAAACAGATTGAAATGGTCGGTACAGAGCTGGCGCAGACGTACGAGGAGCTGGTGCTTCTTCACAAGCTCAGTACAAATATGAAGGTTACCGAATCGGATGCCAACTTTTTGCAGATGGCTTGTGACAGCTTAACTGAAATTGTTTGTGTCGAAGGCATAGCAATACTGCTGGAGAAAACGATTGATGACAAGCAGCAGTTGGTTGTTTCGGCCGGCTCAGGTCTGATAGATATTGATGAACAAACGGCCGCAATTTTACATAGCGGTTTGATTGAGGAAATAAACAGCGGTAAAGAGGCACTTCTGGACAGCGAAGTTGATTCTGCCTTTAAATATGATTGGCCTGGTAATATAAAAAATATTATTGCAGTACCTTTATGTGGGAAGGAGAAAACAGAATCCGGCATCACCGGCAAAAACGATAATGGTAACTGCATAATGGGGCTGATGGTTGCGATAAACAGAATAGGTAAGCAGGATTTCGACAGCACCGATATCAAACTATTTAATTCGGTGGCCGGCGGATGTGCCGTTTTTATCGAGAACGGCAGACTCTTTAAAGACCTCAAAGAATTATTCATTGGTTCTCTGAAAGCTTTAACAAGCAGTATTGATGCCAAAGACAAGTACACGCACGGTCATTCCGAAAGGGTTGCTTTTATTTCTCGATGGATTGCCGAAAAGCTCTCTGAGCGGGAGCAATTGGATGAAGAGCAAATACATATGGTTTATTTGGCCGGTTTGCTGCATGATATTGGAAAGATAGGCATAGAAGAAGTGGTGTTGCGAAAGAAAGGCAAGCTAACTGAGCAGGAATTCAACCGTATAAAACAACATCCGTCGATAGGTGCGGGTATTTTACATGAAATAAAACAGATGCGTGATATTGTCCCCGGCGTATTGTCTCACCATGAACGAGTAGACGGCAGAGGATATCCTGATGGTTTGGCTGGTGAGCAGATACCACTGACGGGTAAAATTGTTGGATTGGCGGATAGTTTCGATGCAATGACGTCGAAGCGAACTTATCGAGATGCAATGACAGTTGAGCAGGCACTTGAAGAGATAGAAAAAGGACTGGGCACACAGTTTGATGAAAAAGTAGGCAGGGTATTTCTCGACAGTGATATCGGGATGCTCTGGGACATTATACAGAATAATTTCAACAAAATTTACCAAAACGGCGATTCTGTGGAATATGGTGCGGCTGCTGTAGGGATGCTGATCGGATGAAAGTTAAAATACAAGGTTATAACGAAGTTACGGTTGTTGAATTGCAGGGCGAACTGGATGGTGAGGATGCCGAGTTCTTCCAAAGTACTATCACTGACATAATCTCAAGACGTAAAGCCGGCATTGTGCTTGATATGAGTGGATTGGGATTTATTGATGGGGAAGGATTGGAACAGTTGCTGTGGGCGCGGGATTACTGTAACCAAAACAAATGTGAGCTTCGATTGGCAGGGCTTGATGAAAACTGCATGAGAATTCTGGAAATCACTCGGCTCGAAAAAGAGTTTAACCACTATGTGGAACTTGCAGAGGCAGTGAAGAGTTTTGTGTAGAGGATATACCTTCTCCGGTTTGTATTAACGGTGCTTTAGTGAATTAGGAAAAGCTATGAGTCAAATAGCTGTGGAAAATAAAATGCAGCTTGGGCAGTTACTTCTTGCGCGTGGCGTTGTAAATAATGAGCAAATTGAAAAAGCTCTGGCTGAACAGAAGGAAAAAGGCCATCGTAAGCTGCTTGGTGAGCTTTTGGTAGAGATGGGCTATTGTACCGAGAATCAGATAGCCTCGGCACTGGCAGAGGGCTATGGTGTGCCGTATGCTCAGGTTAGTCCGAAAATATGCGACACAAAAGCCATTGAGATTTTGCCGAGAGAATTTCTCGAAGAATATGTTGTTCTGCCGCTGTTTAAGGTTCATGATGTTCTCACTGTAGCTGTTAATGAACCGACAAACGTATTTTTAATTGATGAAATAGAGCGGGTAAGCGGCTGCAAAGTTCAGATAGTCTGTTCAACAAGTAAGGACATCAAAGCCACTCTGCAGACATATTTGCCGGCTGCCAATGTCTTTGTCATTGATGACATAATTGATGATGAGGGATTGGAAGATTTTACGTTGATAGAAAACATTACGCAGGATATAAGCGACCTTGAGGAGGTGGCCGGACAATCACCTGTCGTAAAGCTGGTTAATTATCTGCTTTATAACGCCGTGCGGGAAAATGCCAGTGACATTCACATAGAGCCCGACGATAAGAAACTTCGTGTTCGGTACAGAGTCGATGGAAGGCTGTATGAGAAGATTTGTCCGCCTTTTCAGATGCATGCGGCGATAGTTTCACGTGTTAAAATTATGGCTGAACTGGACATTGCCCAGAGACGGCTGCCTCAGGATGGTGGTATCCATGTTTTAGTGGAAGGAAGGCCTATCGATTTGCGGGTATCCGTTATGCCGGGAAACTTTGGTGAAAAAGTGGTGATTAGAATTATCGACCCGCAGAAGATCCTTTTCAGCCTTGAGTCGCTGGGATTTACCTATGAAAACCTCCAGTTGTTCAGGCAGGTAATACAATCTCCGAATGGTATAGTTTTAGTAACAGGTCCGACCGGCTCAGGTAAAAATACTACTCTTTATGCGGCACTTGTTGAGTTGAACAGCGAAGAAGTTAACATCTGCACGGTGGAAAACCCGGTGGAGTGCAATATTGAGGGGATAAATCAATTCCAGGTAAGCGAAGGAGCGGGTTTTGAATTTTCAACAGCCCTGAGAAGTTTATTAAGACAGGACCCGGATGTAGTTATGGTTGGCGAGATTCGTGATAAAGCCACAGCTAATATAGCCGTACAGGCGGCGCTGACAGGTCATCTGGTTCTATCGACTCTGCATACGAATGATGCTCCCGGAGCAGTAACTCGTTTGCTGGATTTGGGCGTTGCGCCTTACCTTTTAAGTGCTTCTCTTATTGCAGTCTTGGCCCAGCGGCTTGTGCGGAAAATATGTCCGAATTGCAAGACGGAGTACGAACCGCCTACAAGTATAAGGAAGGTTGTTGAAAAATCAGGCACAGAAACTCCGGAATTTTATCGCGGTGTAGGCTGCAAGAAATGCCGGAACACCGGCTATGTTGGTCGAATTGCCATTCACGAGCTTTTTGTACCGAATGAGGAAATTCTGGAAATTATTAATGAGAGACAGAGCTTAAAGAAACTCAGAGCAAAGGCGATTAAAAATGGAATGGTATGCTTGCAATCTGATGGAATCGAAAAGGTAAAGGCAGGCATTATTTCTATTGAAGAAGTATTGAGAACAGCGCAATCAGAAATATGATGTGTTTTGTTGTGTATAGTGCTATATCCATGGTTTGGGATAAAAAGTAAATGACCGTTTCGGCAACAAAAATTACGGATGAGCTTGATTCTGAAAAGAAAGGGCATGAATTACCGACAACTGGGAACAAGCAGGGACAAGATAGAAACGGCTCCGATACATTTATCAATACCGGACCCGATTCAAGTTCCCATACGCAAAGAGATTACGGTTCTGTCCGGGCACAAGCAAAATTACCGGTGCATCTTCAACTGTGTAGATCAAAAGTTAAGCAGGCTGAGCTTATACTATTCACAACGCAGTTGTCTGTGATGCTTGATAGCGGAGTAGTTCTTAGCGATGCTCTTGATGCTATTGCAGAGCAGGCTGAATATGGAACGTTTAAGATGGTGATTATGGATGTATCTGAAACCGTCAAAAATGGAGATGATTTTTCAAGAGCATTGTCAAGATACCCGAAGATTTTTAATAGAATGTTTATCAGCATGGTAAGGGCCTCGGAAGCGTCCGGCAGAATGGCCGAAATGCTCAATGTGCTCAGCGGTTATCTGAATTTCGAATCCGAAACACGCAAACGCATCAAAGGTGCACTTACGTATCCGTTTATCATGGCGTTAATGGCAGTGGCGGCAACAGGGACGTTGATGTTTTTTGTATTACCGAGGTTTATGAGGATTTATGAATCCAAGGGGGCAGCGCTGCCGAAAATTACTCAGGTTGTAGTTGGTTTCAGTAGGTTTTTAGGCGATTTTCAGTCGATGACAATTTTTCTGACGGTACTGATATCGATATCGATGGGATTATGTTACTGGTCAGGAACTTTAACCGGTCGAAGGGTGATTGATTTCATTAAAATTCGCACGCCTGTATTGGGTACAATGTTTATTGATACGATAGTTACTCGAAGTATGCGTATTATGGCAACAATGCTTAACACGGGTGTGAACCTGCTGGATTCGATAGTTGTGATTCAGGGCTCGTGCGACAATTACTATTTTAGACGACTTTGGGCTGGAGTGAATGATAGAATTCGGGATGGTTACCAGTTATCAGAATCCATTATGATTTCACCGAGTAGTCAATTGATGGCGCCGGGAATTATCCAAATGCTAAAAGCGGGAGAAAAAAGCGGCAAACTTGGTCATGTTTGTGATAAAATATCGGTCTTTTACGAGAAAAAACTCGAAGCTTCTATCAGGAACGTTATGGCACTGATAGAGCCGATAATGATTACAATCTTAGGTAGTATTATTGGAACTATTGCCATTGCATTGTTATTGCCGGTGTTCAGAATATCTAATGTAATTGCACATTAAAGCCAAAAGCACTGGGCTTATTAAAACTCACACACGCGATGAAACACATTTCGTGTAATCAAAGGCTCCTTGTGATATATATCACCTAAATGAATCCGCTATGTTTAACATCAACCCGCTAAAAAATGACACCGATATTAATGCCGAAGTTTTCGAATTTGTTTTATGTATGGATAAATCGGTGAATTAACATTAAAATATTTTATAAATAGACAATGTGGATTTTATATAATGAGTTGAATTCTCAGTTGAGTTTGAGCGATGAAAATTATAGCCAGAACTGTATTATATGTTGTGATAAGCAGCGCAGTCTGTCTTGTTTCTTGTAATGAAAAAACAGCAGGAGCTCTTGTTTATCGCGGGAGCAGTGACGCGTCGGCTGCGGTGGCGATAGGCCGGGATATGTTCATCGTTGCTGACGATGAGAACAATATATTAAGAGTTTATAAAACCACTCAGGGTGGGTCGCCTCTTTTTTCATATGATATGACGGACTTTCTTGATATTGAGCCGGAAAATCCTGAGGTTGATATTGAGGGTGCGACAATAATTGCCCGGCGTATCTATTGGATTAGCTCGCACGGCAGAAATAAAGACGGCAAAACAAGGCCTAACAGGTATCGTTTTTTCGCCACCATATTGAAGTCTAAGAACGGTAATGTAACTATTGAACCTGTAGGAAAACCGTGCAAAACACTCATTCACGATCTTGTAAAGTCTGAGAGCATTCGTTATTTGAGGCTGGATAGAGCAACTCGATTCGATGCAGGTGAGCTTCCCAAAAAAGAACGCCGAAAACTTGCGCCGAAAGAAGAAGGCCTTAATATTGAGGGATTATGTGCATCTGCTGATGGCAAAACAATCTATCTCGGATTCAGGAACCCACGTCCCATTGATAGAATAAGCCGGCGGGCAAAAGCGATTATTGTTCCCTTAATGAATCCTGATGCTGTGATTGAAAAGAACCGGGCGCCGATTTTTGGCGAGCCGATATTGTTGGATCTGGCTTCTCTGGGTATAAGGTCTATGGAGTATTCTCATTTCCATAAGGCGTATTTTATTATTGCCGGCACTTTTGATGACAGCCCAAAGTTTGCCTTATATCGATGGTCGGGAAATAAAGAAAGTCAACCAGTATTAGTGAGGCAATTAAGCCAAAGTGATTTAAGTCCTGAGGCGATGATTACCTTTAAGAGCTCTGAGAAGTTTTTTGTGCTTAGTGATGATGGAAGTCTGCTCATCAAGGTTGACGGAGCATGGGAATGTATGGAAGAGGAATTTCGCAAAGACGGGACTTGCCAAAACAAATTTTTAATCAATCCAGATAAAAAAACATTTAGAGGAATTTGGCTGATTCCATGAGCCAAAGGGCCAATTAAAAGCACAAGACAAACGACCCGGAAGAAAACATCATGTCCTTTGTAATTTTGATGGAAAAATAATTACTTTTTTTCAAAAAAAGCTATAATGTTTGGCAAATAGATTATATTCGGTAATTTATATACTTGGTTAGGAGCAGTTATGTCAGGTCATTCGCACTGGGCAGGAATAAAGCATAAAAAGGCTGCGGTCGATGCAAAACGCGGCAGAGCGTGGAGCAAAATAGCTCGGATGATAATAGTCGCGGCTAAAAATGGTGGTGGCGATCCGGCCACAAACCTGTCTTTGCGATATGCAATCGACAAGGCCAAAGCTGTTAATATGCCAAAGGATACGATTGAAAAAGCGGTAAAAAAAGGGACCGGCGATCTGGAGGGTGTTAATTTTGAAGAAGTGCTTTACGAGGGGTACGGGCCGGGCGGTGTGGCTATAATGGTCGAGGCATTGACGGATAACCGTAACCGAACCACTCCGGAAGTTAAGAGACTTTTTGAAAGGCATGGTGGTTCATTGGGAACAAGCGGATGCGTTAACTGGATGTTCAGCAAAAAGGGGCTTATTACTGTTTATACCTTTAATACCGATGAAGAGCAGCTTTTGGAGATAGCTCTTAACGCCGGTGCGGATGATATGCAAAATACAGGAGAGGTTTTTGAGATAACCTGCGATCCCAGTGCTTATGAAGAATTGAAAAAGACACTACAGGAAAAAGAAATAGCTACAGAGGTGGCTGAAATCTCAATGGTGCCGCAGAATACCATTGAGGTTGAAGATGATCGTAAAGCCAGGCAAATTATTTCGCTGATGGAGGCCTTCGAAGACCACGACGATGTACAAAACGCATACGCTAACTTCGATATACCTGATGAGATAATAGCTCGTATATCGTAATACACAATTAGCGCATCGTATTAGGGTGTTGATTGGCTTGTAAGGTATTTTATCCGCTGTTTTGCGAATAGGTATTTTTTGTCCCCGAGTCGGCTGACAATTTCATCCCTTTTGGGGTACATTTCTCTGAATTGAGCACGATATTCATCTTCGATATCGATCGCTTTTTCATATTGACTGATTGCTATATCGGTTTTACCTAAAAGCTCTGAGATTTTTGCCAGTTCGATTCGAAGTCGGGCGCAGCCGGGATAAAGATGCTCAACAGTAAACAATGTGTTATCATAGGCTTTATTAAGCCAGTCGGTTTTTTCCTGCTGTTTGGAAATGTCAGCGAGCAGGGTATATACTTCTGTAAGCCGCTCATAGTTTTTAAAAGCGGCTCTGTTCGCTTCAATTGCTCCCAATGATTGTTTTTCCGCTGCTACAAGCAAGTCACGATTGACACTCGACGTAAGCTTGAAATGGTGTAGATACAGTTTGCTGTTTAGTGATAGGGCTTCGGAGCTTAATGGGTCGTCTTCTGAGGCAGAGTCCAGAAGTCTGTGGGCCTGCTCGAACCGGCCGATTGATATGGCCCGGTTCGCCAGTTGGATCTTTGCGCTGGTTTTGCTTACAGGAATAAGAACATAATTGAGATAAACACAGATTAATATGAGGCCCGCTATAACTGTTGTTTTCTTTACAAAAGGCGAGGGTTTTAGAACGATTTGCGGCCGTGGATTTGTTTGAGAATATATTGCGATCAGACAGGCAATTATCACCCAGAAAACCGTGAATACTCCAGGCTCAAAAATAGCGAAGTCTATCAAATTGTGAAAAACTACGCCCAATACAGCACAGAAAAGAGCAGCGATTGTAATATCTGAGTGAGACATTTTTGTCGTCTCGCCGGCTGCTGCAAGTGAAAAACCTGCAATAAATATAATCACAGGCATGATATACAATATGATTATACCTGCTTGTCTTTCCTGAGGCGTAGCCGTCGGCGACAGAGGAAAAATAATCGGTCGTATGAAAAGTAACAAAGCCGAGGCTATGATTGCAAAAACAATCGCCGTATTTTTGAAAGTTAGTTCGGACGGATGAGCCACCGATGAGCGGTTTGCAGACCTGTCGGATAATACCGTCCACAAAGGCGAACATATCATTGCTAAAAATCCAACAAGCCCGATGGGGCCGTATTGAGTAAGGATACTTAATACGAAGCTATGTGGGTCTGCAACGGATTCCGATGCAGAAGCTGGTTTATAATGCGGGTAGAAGTGTGCGAAATTACCTGGGCCGACTCCCGTAAGCAAATGGTCGGTATACATTTTTGCAGAAGCCTCCCAGTACTGCCATCTTACAAGCATTGAATTACCACCCGGCAGGGGATCGTGTGTTAATCCATACTGGATTGCCATCCAGCCGCCTGCGATACTCAATAATAAACAAGCAATCGATATCGCTTTTTTGTGGGTTCTGAGCCGGTTACCAAGACAAAGATAAATAACAAATATTATTGCAGCGAAGATTGAGGCGGTGATTGCGCCTTTGCTTTTAGTGATTACAAGGCCTGAAATTACAATAGCGACTGCTATACCACGCATAATCAGCCATGCAATTTCAAGAGAATCGGGATTTCGATTCTTAAATCTTTCGACGAGCAAAACAACGGCCGCAAAGGACGCTAGCAGTGCAAAAGAGCCGGCGGAATTGCTTGTTGTGAAAAAACCGCTGATGTCCTTTGAGTAAAGACGATGTTCGAACTGAAAGTGTTCCAGACTGTCTGGGGCAATTCGATGTTGTGCGAGTGCCGCATCAGGGTCCTGCTCATAAAATTTAATCAAATGCTCGTTCTCGGGATACTGCTCCCAACACCGATAGGTTGAGACCATACCCAGGGCGACAATAAGAATTAATATCAATTTTATCTTTGTCTGTGAGTCCAGTATCTGTACCAGTAGCAGGGCCATCAGTACAGGCGCCACAAGCCCGGTGAAGTTGCTAATCGCTCCTCGCTTATCAGGCGCTGCAAGACCCGAGATGACGGCGGCAACACAGAAAAGCAACAAACCTGTTTCGATGCCGCTCAGGCGGTATGAAAATTTCCTGCTGCATAGATTCAATACGAGCCATATAACGAAGCAAAATATCAATGCAGTTGATACGAACATGCTGAACGAGGATATTAGCACCGCCCTCCATATTGGTAAGCCGTACATGCTGTCGGTCATACTGGATGGTAGTGCGGCTGCCTGCACCGTAGGGCCTTCGGTAAATGTTGTGCGAAGTACAATTACGCAAACACAAAAAGCAAAGAGTATGTATTCAAGGAATACTAATGCTTTGCTTTTGGGTACCATCGAATTAATCGGCGTTTTTGTCATTTTGTGAGGTGGTTTCAAAAATAGCGACGATAGATAAAACCATAACCGTTTGAATAAAGATTAGAATTGCACCGGCCAAATTAACCTGGTAGAGGAAAATCGCGCCAAGGCCGGTACAGAGTGTAGCTAAGTATAGTGTCAGAACTGTTTGGGTATCGGTCAGGCCGCGTCGTTTTAATCGATGAGAGAAGTGTTGAGTATCACCGATAAAGGGGCTTTTACCCTGGCTTATGCGCAGCAGTGTTACACTGATAAAATCGTAGAGCGGTACGGCCATAACGAGCAGCGGCATAAAAACCGGATACCATTGTCCGCTTTGTGCTTCATGATAATAAGTGGTGCGTACAGTAAGCAATGCAACAAAAAAACCAACTACGAGTGAGCCGGCGTCTCCCATAAATATCTTGGCAGGGGGGAAATTAAATACCAAAAAGCCCGACAATGTCCCTATAAAAACAAGTGCTAAGCTGCCGACAAAGACCTGGCCGCTTAAAGCGGCCGCGGTTAATAATATACAGCTTATTATGACAGCGATGCCGGCCGAAGCTCCGTCCATATTGTCGAGAAAGTTAAACGCGTTAATAATCAGAACTATCCAGACTGCAGAAAGCAAAGAAGTAACTATTTTGCTTTCGATAAAAAGCTCAAACCTGATATCAGCAAAGAAAGCGGCGATGATCGCAACTGCAAACTGGACGGCGAGTTTGAAAGATGGGCTAAGATGTTTTTTGTCGTCCCACAAACCCAGTGCAAATAAAAAAAAGACAACGAGCAAAATAATCAGGAGCTGACCGATTTTGCTTGAAAAACCTTCCGTGTGTATGGTAACCGAGCTGCCGAGCCAATCAAGGTGACCGGGGACAGCCCAAAATTTCCCTGTTGCGATAGCTGCAAGGATGGTAATTGAAATTGTGCCGAATATTGCTATACCACCGCCGAGAGGAATAACTGTTCGGTGGTATCTGTCCTGGACCGGCTGGGCAACCAGTCCTGCGCGAATGGCCAGCCTTTTGGCAACTATTGTTAAAATAAACGACAGTGCAAATGACCCTGCAAACAGAATTATCGCTAATATGATTAACGTTTCGATTTTAGCTGCTCCATTAATCTGGTTCTGACTTTATCAAAAAAATCGAAGTAGCATTGTTGTCTGTAATCGGGGTAGGTATAAGCCTGAGGCCGCCAGCCGCCTTTGTCGAAAATCAATGTTACTTCGGCATACATATTTTTTCCGATATATATACGATGCGAATAGTTTTTTGTTGTTGCCAGGATTAATTTTGAGGGCTCGATTATACCCGGATCCAGGTTTACCGGTCTTGTCAGTGGAAGTGCCAGCTTTTTTGCCAGTTTTTGTTCGAGCTTGTTGGTCTTATGTTTAATTTTGGCCAGTATGCCGGGTTCGATAAGCCGTTTAATGCTGACAAACTGCCTTAAGATGCGCGGGCCTGTTTGTTCCTTGTAATAATCTGTTTGATCAAACGGCCAGACTTCGCTTGAAAGATCAACCTTGCCGAGCTTGTCACTCAGCGATTCGGCTGCTGTGTGCAGGCATTGATAGTTAGAAGCTAAAATTCCTATAATAAGCTTTACCGGCTTAGGGTCATTTAATTTCCACATCTATTGTTTTGGTTTTTTAGTTTTGAGTTCCTGGTTTTTCTCTCAGACGTCACATATTCGTACCGCATTAGCAAGAGAAGTAATTGGGTCACGCTTTGGTACAAACTCATGGGCCACATATCCCTTAAAACCTGTCTTGACGATTGCGCGCATAATAGCTGGATAATACAGCTCTTGGGTTTCGTCGATTTCATTTCGTCCCGGATTACCGCCGGTGTGATAGTGACCGATATATTCGTGATAATTTCGAATTGTTCTGATTATATCGCCTTCCATAATCTGGGCGTGATAAATATCGTAAAGTATTTTAACTCTTTCCGAACCAACTTTTTTACAGACCTCCACGCCCCAGGCCATATTATCGAACATATAGTCTTTATGGTCTACTTTACTGTTGAGGTACTCGATACAGATAGTGACCTTTTTCTCTTCTGCATGTCCTGCAATCTGTTTAAGGGCTGCTGCCATATTTTCGATACCCACGTCATCGGGCATGCCGGCGCGGTTGCCGGGGAAGGTAATTACGTTTGGGTATTTATATTCGGCTGCTGCTTCGATAGCTGAACGGATTTTTGCAAGGCATTGATCGTGATTTTCTTTTCGATTAAGTCCCTTCGTAAGGCCGTGGGTATTCACCATCGAACATTCAACTCCATGTTTCTTAAGCGTAGGAAAATCATTGGGGCCTAATAAATCTATTGCCTTTAAACCAATCTTTTTGCATATCACACAAAATTCGTCAAGCTTAAATTTCCCATAGCACCACTTACTGACGGATTGTTTGATGCGTCCATTCTTGACCATCCGTTTGACATTATCTGCTGCAGCGGTATATCCGGTACCGCTCAATGTGCCGGTAAATGCACCTCCTAATATCACAGAAGTGCTGCCAATAAATGACCGTCTTGAGAGTTTTTCTTTTTTCATCGGTTCTCCCTTTCTTTTTTGTTGGTTTTGATAGCTGGATTACTTGTTAATCTGTTCTTTCAAAGAGCTTACTAATTTGATTACTTTATCAGCCGCCTTTTCAATCGGAACTTTTTGGCTTTGGGTTTCACCTCGAGGTTTTATCTCGACGTTGCCCTCGGCGACAGACCTTTTGCCGACAGTGACTCTCACGGGTATGCCAATCAGGTCGGCGTCTTTGAATTTTACCCCACCGCGAAGGACCCTGTCGTCCAGTAATACGTCAACACCGTTGTCGAGTAACTGATGGTAAATATTCTCTGCTACTTTGGCAACATTATCATCGTCCTGATTGACCGAGGTAACGATGACTTCGAACGGTGCAATACTAATCGGCCAGATAATACCGTTGTCGTCATTGCCGATTTCGATGGCCGAGGCAAGAATGCGGTTTATTCCAATACCATAGCAGCCCATAAGGCAGGGGTTCTCGTTCCCTTCCTCATCGAGGAATTTTGCGCCGAGTTTTTCGCTGTATTTGGTTCCAAGCTTGAAGACCTGCCCGACTTCGATTCCCTTCTTAAAAAGCAGCTTTTTGCCGTTATATGTATCGCCCTCAACGGCATAGCGAATATCGATAAGCTGGGCATTATTAATGTTAAAATCCCGGCCCGCCATAACATTCGTTATGTGATAATCAGTTTTGTTTGCACCGGTTACCCACACCGGCATCGCTGCTACGGCATGGTCCATAAGTATAGTATTGACCTTGCCGACTATCCCGACAGGCCCGGCGAAACCGACTTTTGCACCGGTAACTTTTTCTATCGTGCCTTCATCTGCCAGCTCTGCATGTTTACCGCCAACGGCTAACCTTAGCTTCTCCTCATTAACATCATGGTCACCGCGAATCAGCACCGCTACTGTTGTGTCCTCAGTGGAATAAATTAGCGTCTTTACCATCTGAGCAGGCTTTTTCTTAAGAAATTCACATACTGCATCGATACTGCCGATATTGGGAGTCTGGACTTCCTCCATTGGTGGAATTTCGGCTTTAGTCGCATCTTTTGGCAGTGGATCCACTGCTGCTCTTTCGAGATTTGCAGCGTATGAGCCGTCCTCAGTGTAAACAATAGTATCTTCACCCGATTCACACGGGATAGTAAACTGATGTGATCCGGAGCCGCCCATTTCGCCGGACTCGGCCTCGACAATCACGTATTCGAGGCCGCAGCGTTTGAAAACATTGCAATACGCATCATACATTGACTTGTACGATGCATCGAGGCCTGCAGGGTCTGCATCGAAGCTGTAGGCGTCCTTCATAATGAATTCGCGGGACCTGATTGCCCCGAACCGGGGGCGGAACTCATCACGGAATTTCGGGCTTATCTGGTAAAGGTTGATAGGTAGCTGTTTATACGATTTTATCTCTCCGGCAACCATTGTTGTAAATACCTCCTCGGCGGTCGGGCCCAGGACGTTCATTCTGCCGTGGCGGTCTTCGAGGCAAAACATTGTTGGACCGTAATCGGTGCTCCGGCCGGTTCTGTCCCAAAGCTCTTTCGGCTGCATCGAGGGGGCGAGGATTTCCTGTGCGCCGGCTTTGTTCATCTCCTCGCGTACGATTGCAATGACCTTCAGCAGACTTCGCCAGCCTAACGGCAGGTAAGTATATGTGCCACTGGCAACTTTGCGCATTAAGCCGGCACGAATCATCAATGTATGGCTGGCTGTTTCGGCGTCAGCGGGAATTTCCTTCACCGTTGGTATAAACATCCGGCTGTATCTCATTTTCGTCCCTTGTATTTGGTTACTTGTCTGCTCACCACTAACCACTCACTAAAAAGCATTTTTATATGCCAAAAGAGAACGCTTTGCAAGCATATTTAATAACTGGCAGGCAAAACAGTTGCACAAGCGCTCAAATTTCTGTGTAATTTTCTTGCAATATGACACTGGCGATTGTAAAGTTACTGCAAATTTATCTTTAAGGTTTTATACAAAAAAAGAAATCGGGGCGATTAGCTCAGTTGGCAGAGCAGCTGACTCTTAATCAGCGGGTCGCAGGTTCGAGTCCTGC